>NZ_JAVKEA010000201.1:0-27643 GCF_040221695.1 Coleofasciculus sp. E2-BRE-01
CCAAAGCCCACCGATTTGACACCAACGGGTGAAGTCGCCTTGGGCTTCAGGTCCCCACAGTAGCAGTAGGGAATGACCGAAGGTATCGGCGGGGGTGGAAACCGCCACAGTTAGGAAGTTACAGCCTTCCAAGTAGGAAGAGGCTAAACCGTGGGTATACCAAGATGTCACAAAGGTTGTACCGGTTAGCCAAGCTCCAACCGCCAAGTAGGCGCAAGGGAGCAGGAGTATACCTGACCAACCGATGAATACAAAGCGATCGCGCTTTAGCCAGTCATCGAGTGCGTCAAACCATCCTCTTTGGCTGGGAGCGCGTCCGACAGCTATTGTCATAACGTGTAGATCTCCAAGAATTTATGAGTACGAAAGAAAAGCCCTCTTACTCGGTCAACCGACTCAGGCTGTGCCTAAGCAGATAATTGACCCGATTGTGAGTAAAGTTTACTTTTCTTTACGGTCTTGAACTTATCTTAAAAGAAATTTTCAAATTTTGCCACTGTTATTCGTCATTTGTCATTTGTCCTTCGTCCTTCGTCATTCGTCATTCGTCCTTCCCAATCTCCCCCATCTCCCTCATCTCCCTCATCTCCCCCAGCTCCCCCAGCTCCCCCAGCTCCCTCTGCTCCCTCTGCTCCCTCTGCTCCTCCACCCCTCCGCACCCCCAGCTCCCTCATCTGTGCCAACTCCCGTCTAAGATAAGAGGGAGAGTATCGCGCTTGAGAGTAGCATGTTCACGATTGACTTGACTTTGAAAAACACGCCCTTCCCCTTATCCGTGCAACGGAAGTCAGCAGAAGCGGCGGAAGAAACTTACCAGGAAATTATGAAAGCAATGAGTTCGGGTAAACCTGAGTTCATGGAACTGACGTGTGAACACCAGTCCGATAAGAAAATTGGCGTTCTCACCAATGAGATCAGTGCGGTGATGATTTCTCAGAAATCTGGTGCTGTGGGGGCAGGGCGTACACCCGGTTTCTTTGCTTTAGCTGAAGAACAACAGTAGTTAACACATCGCCAACGTCATGGTTCAAACCGCAATTACGGTACAGGATCTATGCTTCAGTTGGTCTAGTGGAGCATCGGTTTTAGACGCTTGCTCTCTAGAAGTTCCCAAGGGTGAATTTTGGATGCTCTTGGGGACAAATGGCAGTGGTAAATCAACATTGTTGCGGTTGCTGGCTGGATTATTGTCACCGGATTCAGGTGAGATACAGATTTCGGGACTCATGGGATTTGTCTTCCAAAATCCTGACCATCAGCTAGTTATGCCGACAGTCGGTGCAGATGTGGCGTTTGGATTGGTTGAGGAGAAACTTTCGATCGCACAAGTTCGCGCCCGAGTCACCGAAGCCTTAGCCGCCGTTAATCTGCTGGATTTACAACGACGCCCGATTTATGCGCTGAGTGGGGGACAAAAGCAGCGTATTGCTATTGCGGGTGCGATCGCGCGTCAGTCTGAGATCCTTTTATTGGATGAGCCAACAGCCTTGCTAGATCCCGATACTCAGTTAGATCTGGTGGCTCAGGTGCAGCGCTTGGTCAAAAGTCGCGGGTTAACCGCCCTTTGGGTGACTCATCGGCTGGAAGAGTTGAATTACTGCGACGGAGCATTTTTGCTGGAAAATGGTCGGGTGGTAGCACAGGGAGAACCGGAGCTACTCAAGCAACGGCTTCTAGGTGAGACAAAAATGTCATCATAAATTAATATAAAGAGGAGATTGAGAAAAATTAACAAAAAATATTAAATTAGCCTTGAAAAATGCCCTCTCCCCCACCCCAGGTTGTTTTACTGGTTGATGGTTATAACATCATCGGCACCGAGTCGAGTTTGACTAAGACACGCGATCGCCATGGACTATTGGCAGCGCGGCAGGAATTAGTTGAGGTTTTAATTAACTATAGTGCCTTTCGGGGCTATAAAACTAAAGTTGTCTTTGACGCTCACTATCAACCGACTGGAACGCGCCACGAAGATATAACCCCCCATGTATCAATTTGCTATACGGACTTTGGGCAGACCGCCGATAGCTACATCGAAAAATTTTGTGCGGCTGTTCGCAGTAAACCGAAGCTGTTCAAGCAACGATTAATCGTCGCAACTTCAGATCGGGCGCAACGGTTAACAGTGACCGGGTATGGAGCAGAATGGATGTCATCGCAACAGTTAATTAGCGACGTCCATTGCACAAGTCGTAGAGTACGCCGCCGACAACGATCGCCCAAACAATCTCGCGGTCGTTTTTTAGTGCATTCCCTTGACAAATCGGCACAGCAACGGTTATCTCAATGGCGTCAGGGTATTCGCTGATACAAGGAAACGTCGCTCCCTCTTGAATTATTAACAAATCAATGTAGCTATTCAGAGGCTGTCTCGAAAAAGGTTGTTTGGGACGCCGATAGAATCCATTGGCACAAACAATGAGGCAATGAATATTACTCAGTATAATTGGGTAGAACCCCAGCCCCAAAAAAGACATCAGCTAATCTCAGATATTCTCAATTCCCTAGACGAGATCGTTTGGTCAGCGTCAGCCCACACGTATAAGCTACTGTATATTAATCAAGCTGCCGAGACTATTTTGGGCAAAACCCTTTGTGAACTGTATGATCAGCCAACTCTATGGGAGTTGATGATTCATCCCGATGATCGGCAGCGAGTTCAGCAGGTGTTTCAGACTTTAGGAGAAAGCGGTAATCAAGCCGTAGAATACAAAATTGTCCGACCTGATGGGGAGGTGCGCTGGATACACAATCGCGTCTGTGCGATCGCGGATGAGACGGGTAGTGTGATTAGGATGGATGGGATTGCCAGGGATATCACCCAACGTAAGCAACTCGAAGCCCAACTCTGTCCCGAAAATGACCTACTCCAGGGCATCATGCAAACCAGTATCGCCGCGATTACCGTCGTTGATACTCAAGGTAACATCATCTTTGCCAACGCGCGATCGCAGCAAGTCCTCGGTTTGACTCAATCCGAATTAGTCGAACGTCGATACAACTCTCCCACTTGGCAGATTACTGATTTTCAAGGTGGACCCTTTCCAGAGGAACAACTACCATTCCAACAGGTGATGGTAACAGGTCAACCCGTTTTCGATGTTCAGCACGCAATTGAATGGGCGGATGGAACCCGTAAATACCTTTCAGTGAATGGCGCTCCCTTAAAAGATGCCGACGGAGTTATCACCCATATTGTTTTCTCGGTTACTGATATTAGTCACCGCAAACAGGTAGAAGAACAGTTATGCCACGATGCTTTACATGATAACTTAACCAGGTTACCGAATCGTACTCTATTTATAGAGCGGGTTAACCATGCAATTAAATTAGCCAAACGGAATCAGGATTATTTATTTGCGGTTCTGTTCCTGGATTTGGATCGCTTTAAAGTAGTGAATGATAGCTTGGGGCATGATGTCGGGGATCAACTCCTAATTGCCACCGCCCGCCAGCTAGAAAAGTGTGTACGAACCACTGACACCGTTGCCCATTTAAGTGGCGATGAATTTACGATTCTCCTAGAAGATATCAAAGATATAAAAGATGCTACTCGTGTAGCTGAGCGGATTCAGGCAACCTTAAAAGCCCCCTTTAACCTGAATAATCATGAGGTATTTACGAGTGCTAGTATTGGCATTGCCCTCAGTTCCACAGGATATGAGCGCAGCGAAGATATCTTGCGGGATGCTGATATTGCCATGTATCGGGCGAAAGAACTCGGCAAAGCCCGTCATGAAATATTTGATAAAATTATGCATGCTCGCGCTCTAGAATTGTTGAGATTGGAAAATGATTTGCGACGAGCATTGGAACGGCAGGAATTTGAAGTTTATTATCAACCGATCACTTCATTAGCCACAGGGACACTAACAGGATTTGAAGCACTGGTGCGTTGGCGACATCCAGAACGCGGTTTAGTCTCTCCAGCAGAGTTTATCCCAATTGCTGAAGATACTGGACTGATTATTCCTCTGGGAGAGTGGGTACTTCATGAAGCTTGTCGTCAACTGCGGATGTGGCAAACCCAATACCCTACACCAGAGCCATTGAAAATGAGTGTCAATTTATCGGGCAAACAGATTAAGGAGCCGGATCTAATTGAGCAAATTGATCATATTTTAGCAGAAACAGGTTTAGATGGCAGTTTTTTGAAGCTAGAAATTACTGAAAGTATCTTAATGGAAAATGCCGAAACCGTCACCAAGATGCTACTGCAATTGAGAGCCAGAAATATCCAGTTATCAGTGGATGACTTTGGCACAGGATATTCATCCTTAAGTTACTTACATCGCTTTCCCGTGAACACTCTCAAAATTGATCGTTCTTTTGTTAGCAAGATGAATCCGAAAAATCGCAATACTGAGATTATCCGAACGATTATTACTCTCGCTCATAGTTTAAGGATGGATGTGATTGCTGAAGGTGTAGAAACTCTCGAACAATTGACTGAATTAAAACTACTAAACTGTGAACAAGGACAAGGGTATTTATTTTCTAAACCGTTAACTAAGTGTGCCGCCGGACTTTTATTAGGCGGAATTCCTCAGTGGTAAACTGTGGAATATATTTTACAATTGAAAACATTGACAGACACCTAGTTTTGTCTGTGTGTAGGGGCGACCCGCTTGCACAAATCAACAACTGCATCCACTCAATTTGATCGGGTCGCCCTTTACTCAATCTCTGATGCCAGCAAGGACGCATCATGTTGTAGAGACGTTGCATGCAACGTCTCTACAACAGTTTGTCCTAATTGATGTGTCTACTGCTATACTTGTTCAGCAAGCCCTATTCTCTTAATCTAAAGAGCGGTTGAATCTCCTGTCCTGACTCCACAGTAATTGAGACAAAATTCGGGCAATATTCGCCGCATCATCAACGCCGCGATGGTGTGTACCTTGCAACGACAGCTTAAGCAGAAACAGGGCTTTTAACATACCAACTTCCTTCTGTAACGAATGAGCCAGCGCAAACCATGTCTTCACATTGATATGTCGCGAATCAAACGGATACTCAACGCCAAAGGATTGACATTGTTTTTGAAATTGATTTTTATCATACTCCCCATAACTCGCCCAAACTCGTTGATGGGATAAATACCGTTTTTGGAGACGTTCACAGGCTTGAGCAAAGGACATTCCTTGATCCACTTGTTCCTGGGTTAATGTGGTTAGCTCAGTACAGAATTCACTCACCGTTGAGCGTGCTGGTTTAACCAAGATACTCTCTGTCTTAACAACGGAATGGGAATGGCAATCCAGCAGACAAACGCCAATCTCGATAATTTCGCTTTCTTGTCCCGGTGGCGGTTTTCCTTGCCAGCACGTCGCTTCGACATCAATAACCAGAATTTGGTCGATTTTTCTAGACATGGTTCTGCTGCTGCTCCTGTTCAGCCAGAATGATTCTCGCGAGTCAAGTTATCAGTTTTCTTGGTGATTTTTACCGCCTGTCTATCACAGCTACTTGCCCCAATTAGTAAGAGAATGGGGTTTCGATTCCCCATTCTTTACCTGGAATCTTCGTCTCTTGCTCTGTCTCAGTTGCTTCATCCCTCCACAATTCTTCCGAACTTTGGGTAGTGAACCGCCTCGGCAAATTGGCTTCCATCCACTCCCCAGCACCCCCGCACCCCAGCACCCCTGCGATGATTGAACCGAATTCAGTCATCAACGCCCTTAGACGTTAATATAGGACTAATTTAATGTAACTGCAATTTGAGATTAGAGAAATTGCTATCTGAGCCACTGATTTCTACCAAATTTCCGGGTGATATATTCAAACTCGCCAATGGGTTAACCGTCATTCACCAGCATTTACCTGCAACACCTGTCGTTGTGGTTGATGTCTGGGTGAGGGCTGGGGCAATTGTCGAACCCGATGAATGGTGCGGGATGGCTCATTTTTTGGAACACATGATTTTCAAAGGCACACAGCGACTGGTTCCCGGTGCATTTGATCAGGTGATTGAACGTCATGGGGGGCTGACAAATGCGGCGACTAGCCACGATTATGCCCATTTTTTCATTACCACCGCCGCTCAATACCTTGACGAAACCTTACCCCCATTAGCGGATTTACTGTTATCGCCAGCGATTCCTGACATCGAATTTGATCGCGAACGAGATGTGGTTCTAGAAGAAATTCGCTCCTGTTACGACAATCCTGACTGGTTAGGTTTTCAGGCACTCTCCGAAATAATATACCAATATCACCCCTATAGGCGCTCGGTTTTGGGTAGCGAAGAACAATTGAGGGCGCACACGTCTCAGCAGATGCGCCGTTTCCATGCGAATCACTACCAACCGGAGAATATGACGGTGGTAATTATTGGCGGAGTTGAACAAGAGTCAGCGTTAAATTTAGTCAATCAGTCTTTTACCTCGTTTCCGACTCCCAGTGATTGTCCCCACTTAATCGCCGAAGCCGAACCCCCGATGACTGAGATTCGGCGTCAGGAACTGTATTTACCCCGAATTGAACAAGCCCGTCTATTTATGGCTTGGGTTGGACCCGGTGTGGATCAGTTAAAAGATGCTTATGGTTTAGATTTACTTTCGGTATTATTAGCCGATGGACGCTCATCCCGGTTAGTGAGACAATTGCGGGAAGAAGATCGGCTGGTTCAAAATATTGGCAGTGGTTTTTCACTCCAGCGGGATTCGAGCTTGTTTACCATCAGTGCCTATCTTGATCCTGAGCATTTAGAACAAGTCGAAGCCTTGATTTGCCAGCATCTATTAGACCTACAGCAGACACCGATATCCTCTGAAGAAATCCGTCGCTGTCAGCGATTGTTGTGTAATGACTATGTTTTCTCTACCGAAGCTGCTGGTCAGATCGCTGGATTGTATGGATATTACAATACGATCGCGACTGCAGAATTAGCTGTAACGTATCCCGCTCAAATTCAACGACTGACCCCAGTAGACTTGATGCACTTAGCACAACGTTACCTTTCTCCTTATCATTATGCCGTAACTGTTCTTAAACCCGTGAGTGAAGATTTGCTGATGGGAGAATTGTTTTGAGTAGAGACGCGCCATGGCGCGTCTCTACATGGTGCGTCTGTATGGGCGGGTTTGACGACTATCGTTTCTTATCCTTACCCAGATGCAACTAAACCCGCCCCGACCAAATTTTGAACTTTGAATTATCAATTATGCCTTCTAGTCTAACTGCCTCACCCCAACAGTCCATTATCCATCGCACGGTTTTAGATAATGGTATTGTCGTTATCGCCATCGAGAATTCAGCCGCTGATATTATTGCCTCGCGCCTATTTTTTCGCACGGGTAGCCAGAGAGAACCGCGAGATAAGGCGGGATTAACCCATCTACTCGCTGCTGTTTTGACCAAAGGTACCGACGAACTTTCCTCGATTGAAATTGCCGAACGAGTCGAATCAGTCGGCGCTCAACTGAATACAGATGCCGCAACGGATTACTTTTTATTGTCGCTGAAAACGGTATCTTCCGACTGGCTGGATATGTTAAAGCTAGCGGGGCAGATTTTGCGATCGCCTAGTTTCCCGGAAACCGAGGTAGAATTGGAACGCTATCTAACGATTCAGGATATTCGTTCCCAAAAAGAACAACCCTTTAGCGTTGCCTTTGAGCAGTTGCGACAGGCATTATATCAGGATCATCCCTATGCTGTCTCTGTATTGGGTACAGAAGCCACGGTTTCTGAATTGTTACCGACAGATTTAAAAGACTATCATCAAACCTATTTCCGCCCGGATAACCTAGTTATTAGTGTCGCCGGTCGAATTTCACCGGAAGCCGCCGTACAGCAGATTGAACAAGTCTTTGGGGATTGGCAACCGCCCTCAACTCCCTTACCAACGCTGACGTTACCCTTAATTACCACTCAGCCTTGCCACGTCGTCACCCCTCAGGAAACCCAACAATCGGTGGTAATGCTGGGGTATTTAGCCTCATCGGTTACTGATCCCGATTATGGGGCGCTAAAACTACTGAATACTTATCTGGGGAATGGGCTTTCGAGTCGCTTATTTGTGGAATTGCGGGAAAAGCGGGGATTAGCTTATGATGTTTCGGCGTTTTACCCTACGCGCCAGTGTGATTCCCTATTTGTAACGTATATGGGAACCGCCCCAGAAAATACAGTAATCGCGATGGAGGGATTGCGGACAGAAGTAGAACGCCTTTGCAGCTTGAGGTTGAGTGAAGCGGAATTGCAAGCAGCTAAAAATAAACTTCTGGGTCAATATGCTTTAGGGAAACAAACCAATGCTCAACTTGCCCAAATTTATGGCTGGTATGAAACTCTGGGATTGGGAATTGAGTTTGATCTGAAGTTTCAGCAGCAGATTGCCAAAGTCACGCCAGAGATGGCACAAGCGGCGGCACAGCGTTTCTTTGGGGAACCTTATATTTCTTTAGTGGGTCCGGCGGAAGCGATTAACCAGATCCTTTGAGATCCCAGACGTGCCATGGCGCGTCTGGAACAACAGTTCGGAAAGTCCTAATCGATGTGTCTACTGCTATAACTCTTGAACCCGTTTCAACGGGTTTCAGCTTTTAGCCCCAACTTTAGTTGAGGGCTTAAGCTGTCTTACCCGCCCCTTGAGCCGACTTGAATTTACCCACACCCCATACCCCACACCCTACACCCTGTCTCCTTTTTAGCTGTATTGTCACCCCTTGAGCTCTAATTCGATACATATTTGAGGATAGTCAGAGGACCGGCGTCTTTGAGACTCTGCATTTGCTGGGAATTGCGAACCAGCAGCGCCCCCGCAAAGCCAAGTGAATTTATTGAAATCGACTCAAACTCTTCTTGCGATCGCGGCACAAGCAGCATCCATTCTCGTGTGGCTAGCAGGTTGTAGGGGGCGGATTGTTTGATTTCCTCCTGGGGCTTACCTACTGCCTCTAAAAGCTTGTGATAAGCGTCCAGAGTGGCTTTTGCGGCAATATCTGGCGTGTCTATCCAACTGGGATCGAATCGGGTTAGGGCATGAACAAAGGGAAAGCTGGGTATTGTACCTATTGAACCCTGAAAATTAGCCGATGCGATCGCGGGTTCGATGGGTAGCTTGGATGTCTCCGGTGTTAGGGGTAAAGGGACAAGCTGTAAATGTTTGTGTCGCTGACTCGCACCCGCTATTTTGCCGCCGTTATAGAAGGCTAAACCATCAATTTCCGCTAAACCGGCCCACATTGCCTGAAAATCGGATAACGTCAGCCAATTATCTTGGTCTTCATACTCGCGGGTGACGATCAGGAGGTGATAATCAACCACGTTGAACTTATTTAACAGACACAGGTGAGTATCGGAAATATCCGCCACGAATAAATCCTCCTCATAAGGGAGAAAGGGGTTAAAGTTAGCTTTTTTCTTCTTTTGCTGCTTCTTGTCCTTAGCTTTGCGATCCAGGTTAGAGGCTATCCGCACCAGAAAGCGAATTCCATCCTGTTCGACGAACTCACACTCCGTTTTGATCGGTTGCAGTGCGCCGCATTGGAGGGCGTGTTCGGTTGTCTCTAGAACCTTTAACCATAATGTACCCGGTTTTAGGGTTCGTGTTGTCTGTTCCGTGGGTTTTTCTTCGGGCATAGTCAATTGTGGTATCCGCCGTATGCGAATCTAATCTAGACGATCTGATAGAATTTTGCCCAGAACTAAGAACAGTTTGTAGTCAGCACTGTCTTCGCTTCTGGCACGCTTCGTGCCTACTACGAACCTAGATTAAGTCGGGAATTTTAGAGTTGAGAGTTGAGATTTCGGATTAGCTTGCGAAAGGTTCGTAAGGCAGGACTTCTACCGATCGCGCTTATAATTCAGATCATGGGGAAGCGGTATCAGATGAATGAGCAACCATCCAGATTTTAACCAATACAGCTAAATCAATTATAATTATGCAACCTACTACTAATAACTTAATGGGAAAAGTTAAAACGACCCTAGTTATCACTAATCGTATTGATCAAGCTAATGCCGAAGATGGTCTGATTCCTGCTGAGCGAGTGCGGTCTATCACCTTAACTAACGTTTTAGTCGATACAGGAGCCACAACCTTGTGTCTGCCTAAATCTATCATCAATCAGTTAGGATTAAAACTCCTTAAAGAAGTCGATGTCGCCACAGCTACAGGAATTGGCAAAGCGAGAATCTTTCAAGATGCCAAAATCTCTCTGTGTGGACGGGAGGGAACGTTTGAATGTTTGGAACTTCCAGGAGGCAGTGATCCCTTACTAGGCGTTATTCCACTGGAAGCATTGGGAATTGAACTGGATTTAAAAAATCAAACCTTAAAACTCTTACCCATTAGCCCCACTGAAACTTATTTTACTATCCTTTAATTGTTTCTAGCTGCCTCACCAATAATACCAAAGTCGTAGAGGACAGCTTTAATAATTGTTCGGTTTGCCATGAAATCTTCAACTTCAATACCTTAAATAGCTAAATAGACATCTCTGGACTCTGGACTATAAACATCTCGTTTCAAAGGATTAGTTATATAGCAACCGCCATAGCGGTTAGGACACATCATTTAGTAGAGACGTTCCGGCGGAACGTCTCTACAACAGTTCGGAACTTTAAAGCTAAAGTAAGCTAAAACTTACTAGGGTGACTCTTTGAACCCGTTTTAACGGGTTTTAGCTTTTAGCCCGAACTTTAGTTCAGGGCGTTAGTTCAGGGCGTTAGTTCAGAGCTTATTCAGCAATATATTATACAAAAAATCGCCAATGAATAATAATTGTTCGACTCTACCCTTTGACCTTTTACTCATTACTGATGAAACCGCTTGTAATCGGGCGTGTCGAACTGTAGAACAAACTCTAAAAACTATCCTCAATAACATTAATTCTCAGCGTGTCGCTATACTTATCCGTGATAAAAAAGCGACAATTTCAGAGATTGCTACCCTAATTAGTAACCTAAAGCCGTTAACTGATGCGACAGGTGTCTTGTTGCTCGTACACAGCTATCCTCAATTAGCATTAGAATACAATCTAGCGGGAGTTCATCTATCATCAACGACAGCTATTGCACCTGTACGTCAACAACTTCCACCTGAGATGCTTATAGGAGTCTCGCGTCATGGAACCGACGCACTCGATCACAATGATATTGGTTTGGCTGACTATGCTACGATTAGTCCAGTGTACTCCCCTCTGTCCAAACCAGGGGATCGGCGCAACACATTAGGTTTACAGGGGTTGAGAGATAGCGTTAGACGCAGTTACCGCCCGTTAGTCGCCCTCGGTGGAATTGAACCAGGGCGAGTGAGTGCTGCGATCGCACAAGGGGCAAAAGCCGTTGCTGTCATTGGTGCAGTGATGGGGGCAGAAAATCCTGCTAGTGTGGTTCAATTATTACTCGATGAGGATGCTCATCGGGCGGCAAAATAAAGAGTTAGAGGATTGACTTTGTACAGACATTCCGCCGCAACGTATCTACGGATTTGAACCACTAACTGCTAGTTCCGAATCCTATTCAGATGATATATCCTAACTAAGTAACTCACCCTAACGGCTATGAAACCTCTACTCGCCTCGCTGATCATCACTCCCCTATTTACTCTCTTGAGTTCAGCCATTGCTCTAGCTGAAGTCCGCACTCAAGTGATTGAATACCAACAGGGTGATACTATACTCCAAGGCTTTCTGGCTTACGATGACGAGATTCAGGGAAAGCGCCCCGGCGTGATGGTAGTTCACGCTTGGAAAGGATTGGGAGATTACGAGAAACAACGGGCAAAACAGCTTGCTGAATTAGGTTATGTGGCATTTGCCGCTGATATTTATGGTAAGGGAATTCGACCCAAAACCAATGAAGAAGCTAGAGAACAAGCGACGATTTATCGATCCAATCGCCAATTAATGCGCGATCGCGCCCAGGCTGGATTACAAGTGTTGCAACAATATCCGTTGACGGATGGAAATCAAGTTGCCGCGATCGGTTATTGTTTTGGGGGCGGTACAGTATTGGAATTAGCCCGCAGTGGTGCGCCAGTGGCTGGGGTTGTTAGCTTCCATGGCAATTTAGATACACCCAATCCCGCAGATGCTCAAGCGATTAAAGGTAGAGTTTTGGTGTTGCATGGTGCAGCCGATCCTTTAGTTCCTGATGAGCAAGTTGATGGGTTTAAACGGGAAATGAATTATGCCAATGTAGACTGGCAAATGGTTATGTATGGTAATGCGGTTCACAGCTTTAGTGATCCGAATGCGGGGAATGATCCTTCAACGGGAGTGGCTTACAATGAGAAGGCAGATAAGCGCTCTTGGGCGGCAATGAATCGGTTTTTTGCTGAATTATTTCGTTAGATTTGTCTTATGTCTTATGTCTTATGTCATTTGAACTGCTGGATATGATATCGCTGATCAAGATAACCTGACTGGATGAGAACATCCGCGATCGGTGCGTTTGTAGTAAGCGCTTTAGCGCTTATATTAATCGGGTTGAAACTCGCTCGTTGCTGGTAACGTCGATGCTTCTGGAAACCATTGGCGTTTATCAAAGGATTGGTATTTTACACTATGCGTCGCATTTTTGGCATCCTACCTCTGGTATTTTTACTGCAAAGTCTTCCCGTTGTTGCCCAAGAGTCAACAACCCTTGACCCCGTTGAACAGGTTATCACGGCAGGATGGATGAATCGCGATCGCGAGGGGGATTTTCAGGCACAACGAATCCTCAATCGAGCTGAATTAGCATCGATTTTAGTCAAAACCTTTGACTTAGAAAAACGAGTCGCCCAACCCGACAAACCTATTGCTGTTCTCGATGTACCTACCTCTCACTGGGCATATCGCGATATTCAATTAGTCTTGCAAAATAACGTGATGACGGGTTATCGTCAGGGACGATTTTTTCCCAATCAACGGGTTACTCGCGCTGAAGCATTCTCTATTTTAGCTCAAGCCTATGGCGTGTTTCAGTTTCCAGAGGATACGGTGGCTGAACTGCTTTCGCGCTATCCCGATGCTGATCAAATACCAACTTGGGCAAGAAAGTCAATTGCCACGGCTTTGTATGAGGGGTTTGTTAATATCGATCCCTTGACTAATTCTATTGATCCTCTCGCACCCATGACTCGTGGAGATATGGCTTATGCGTTGAGTAAATATCTGGAACGACAAGAAACCACTGCGCCGATTCCTTGGACGATTGAGGAACCTGCGCCTATGTAACAAAACGTCGCGGAAACACCTTTTGACCCAATGATTTGAGTATAGGGCGATCCGAGCCTATTGAACAGAGTCCAGTTGTTCATTTTGGCAAGCGGGTCGCCCTCCATTCCTTTATGATGGGAAAGATCCGGTTTGGTTGCAGGAATACTCTGAACCCTGAACCATGAACAATGTACAATCTCTGTTATTGCTCAGCTATTTTTGAACTTAATTTAGGAGAAAGAGTTATCCCATGGATTCTCAACCCTCTAAGGATAATATACACACTCATTTAGTTTCAGCCGTGGTTGAGGCTACACTCAACCAAGATCAACCCCGTCTTAATAAACTCCTGAAAACAGCGCTCTATGACATTCCTACCGAACAACCGGAATCATTGCGAGCGCAAGTTGCCAGAAATTTCTTGATTCAAGTCGCTCAACGGTTAGAGGAATCCCTAGGGGCAAAGCATCATATTCTGGCTTGGTTTATGGTATATGTTGGCTTGGGAAACATACTACCAGAAGCAATTCAAGCGACGCAAATGGTTCTCAATGAGGGATTAAAACCGTTTGCCGATTTCTTTGTGGATCGTCAGGGGATTCATTTCTATAATCATGGCGATAAGGCGGACAATATTAATAAAATTCCGCCTCGCCTCTCTGAGTTTACCCAGATGACGGTGCGGATTTCTCAGGACGAAGTGCAGCAGGTTATGGGGAAATACAGTTTATCGGAAGAGAAAGCCCGACAAGTGGTCTTAAATTTGAAAATATTGGAGCAAAAAATGAATGTACAGTTTCAACAATTATTGACGGTTTTAGATTCTAATCAAGCGTTGCTGAATCAGGTGATGACATTGGATTTAAGTAAACCAGATAATCCCAATCGTTTTGGTATGTAACAAGGAGGCAGGAGGCATAATAGTGTAAGCTTTCGGATATCTGCTAAATAATGAATCAGGGCTTTAGTCATGGGATGGAAGAGACTTGGATGCGCTACCTTCGTCAGTATTTTTGTTGGTGTCTCAGTTCCGTTGCGATTAAATTCAACTGAATTATTCTCCAAAACGTCTCTGTTGGCGTTCTCAATTAATGCTCGTAAAGCCGAGGCGGAGCGATGGTTAAACCAAGGGATTGAACAGTTGCGCCAGCAGGAATGGGATGCGGCGATACAGTCTAGCCAGCAAGCATTGACCCTCTATCAGGATAGTCGCGATCGCGTGGGTATAGCCGAGTCTTTAAATTATCTGGGATGGGGACTATATCAGAACGGTCAATATCAAGCCGCCGAGCAAAGATTGCGCCAAGGAATTCAGAGTTTGGCATCGGTATCAGCGAATCAGAAAAGCGATGATACTCAATCCCAACGCTTAGAAACACAGGTGGCAAGTTATCAGCTCTTGCAAAAAGTATTAATTGCTCAGGGTAAAATAAATGAAGCACTTTTAGTGTCTGAGCAGAGTCGGGTGAGGGGGTTGAGTGAATTAGTAAACAGGGGTGATCCTAACGGGTCAACAATTACGGCTGCTATGGCAGAACTAACCATTGAGCAGATTCAACAGATTGCCCAAGAGCGAAACGCCACTCTGATCGAATACTCGATTATTGATAATCCCTTGGCTGAGGCGAATCAACCCGAAGAACTCTTTATTTGGGTGATTGAACCAACCGGAAAAATTACCTTTCGCCAGAGCAATCTTACTCAACTTTGGCAAGAGGAAAAGACGACGCTGACAGACTATGTAAGTAATATTCGTCAATCCCTCGCCGCTTCCCAGTGGGGTGTTGGTTTATCTCGGCGTAAAATTCTCCCATTTAGGCAATTGTATCAGGTTTTAATTGAACCGATCGCGGATAAATTGCCCACTGATCCTAACGCTCATGTTATCTTTATTCCCCAACAATCTTTGTTGATGATTCCCTTTTCTCCTCTACAAGATGAGTCGGGTAACTATTTGCTGGAAAAACACACCATCTTAACCGCTCCAGCGATAATGGTATTGGATATTACCCGGCAAACTCGGGTGAATCGTCCCGACTCTGTGCAACAATGGTTAGTCGTGGGAAATCCCAACCCCATGCCTGGAGAGTTCTCGCCCTTACCTGCTGCTGAACAAGAAGCTAAAGCGATTGCATCGTTGGTGAATACCCAAGCGATTACGGGAGAGGTAGCCACTAAAGCCGACATTGTACCGCAGATGTCCGCGTCACGAGTGATTCATCTCGCCACTCATGGTATATTTGATGAACAGCAAGGATGGGAGAGTGCGATCGCGTTAGCACCAACGCAGACGGATAATGGCTGGCTAACGGCAAGAGAAATCCTGGATTTAAACCTGAATGCTGAGTTAGTGGTTCTCAGCGCTTGTAATACGGGGCGAGGGAGTATTAGTGGGGATGGGGTGGCTAGTTTATCGAGTGCTTTAATTGCATCAGGGGCGTCTAGTGTGATTGTTTCTTTGTGGTCAATTCCTGACTCACCCACCGCCTTTTTGATGCAGGAATTTTATTCTAATTTACAGCAAAATTCTGACAAAGCCCAAGCCTTACGCCAAGCCATGTTAACCACAATGGAAAAACATCCCGATCTCCGGGATTGGGCAGCATTTACGTTAATTGGTGAAAGCCAATCGCCCACAGACTAGAAGTCTGGGGCTATACAAACCAAGTCCGCCTACGCGGACTCAATTCAGCCTGCGGAGGCAGGCTTTGTTTGTGTAGCAGCGATTTCAATCGCCTCCTCTTGCTGGATGGTGTGTAAATCCTCAAGAGGAATTTATAAGGCTCTTTCAGACTAACTATGATAGATTACTAGCAAAAATGCCAATTAAGCAGAACTATTCTTCTAAAATTGTCAAAATTCTTTAATCCATAACCCCTCCTTTTGATCAGCTTGATTTTTTGATTAATTCCCTCCACTGTAGATGGTGTAGTCCGATTGTCAAAATAGGCTAATATTTCATCAATCCATCTTTTTATTGTTTGACAACTTCTGGGAAAATATTTATAAGCTTCTTTTATCCATTCCGCGATATCCCATAAAGCTTTATCCCCGGTTATCTGACTTTCAAATATATCCCGTATACTCTCTTTAATTTGATACATTTCTATGAGTTTAGCAGACACGTCTCTGACTTCGTTTAATTTCTCCGAACCCAAGCTCTGTAAGTATTCTGCTATTGCTTCCTTATTTCTTTTCTCTAACAATGCTATCGGTTTTCGCTTATCCAAGTCCACTAAGACTGCGGCATAATTCTTACCTCCTTTTAGATGGGTTATTTCATCAATCCCTAACCGTTTTAATCCCTGAGGTTTTTCCTTCAATAAATCCTCTTCTAGTTCTTTAAGTATTGTTTCTATTTCCGCTGAACTCATTCGGTTTCTCTTGCCAGCATTAGCCACATCTGTTGCCAGAACTTCTTCTATTACTTTTTGCGCCAATTTTTTTGTATAGGTTCTTCTTTTTTTGACAAAGCTTAATTCTTCTGAAAAAACTTGACGACAATTCTTGCATCTGAATTGGCGACGATTAACGAACAAAAAAACATCAAAGCTACTCAGGGGAATATCTCTTACTCTATATTGATGAGATTGATGAGATTGATGTATTTTGTCAGTTGATTTGTGGCAATAAGGACAGGTGGATCTATTGGTTTTATTCGCTAATTCAATTAGTATTTCATTTTCGGTTATAAACCAATAGTTGGTTGCTTTAAAACCCTCAAACTTGATAAGTTTTGTAACGAAAAATAGAAGGGAGTTAGATGGCATAGTATTAACTCTTAATTTTTGCTGTCCACTGTCAGAATATTTTATATCATAAAACCTGACCTTAAATCAAGGCAAAGCAAGAATTTAAAGCGACTTTGATTGTAAAAATATTGCAATTATTTGTTTTTTTGCAGCTAATTTATCATAACCACTCTAGAAGAGCCACTTTTATCTACCTTAATCATATCAATTTTTGGAGAGATTATAATTCTTTTGGTATTTGATATTTGAGGTTGAGTGTCTAAATATTAAACCGCCACCCATTAGCTTATTTATTACGCTAAATAAGTTTAATCTTTATCCCACAATATGAGTCTGAATTTATCAATTTCTGCTTGTTAAGGAGGACTCGGATTCAAACTATTGAAGGAACAACACACTGTTAGGTGCGACTGGGGTATCTAACTGAGGTCAAATCTCTCTCTGCCAAGGCTTCTGTCGTTTACGATCGCACCTTTTGTGAGAAATGCGGGATACGAACGACGATAATGAAACGTCTCTGGAAGCATCTTTCATAAATTATTGATCGCACAGCCAGATCAATCATTGTTGGGTTTCCTTACGTCAACCCAACCTACAATAATGACAAAGAGGCGAAGTTAGCATCAAAACCATGAAAGCCACATCTGAATTCCCCACAACTTTACCCGATCACACCCAACTCCCAGAATCGGATGGTACGTTTGTGAAAAATTTCCAAGAACATCCTCAAAGCATTCTATTAACCGAATCCATTGAGCCGATCCTCCAACAACTGCACCCCGACGAGCGCTACTGCATCGGTCAAGACAGCGGCATCTACTGGCGCTTAACTGACCCACCCGAACGCGGAGCCGAAGCCCCCGACTGGTTTTATGTTCCCAACGTACCACCGACTCTTGAGGGTCAAATGCGGCGATCCTACGTGCTTTGGCAAGAAATCGTTTCTCCCCTCATCGTATTAGAATTTGTTTCTGGTAATGGTCAGGACGAACGAGATCGCACTCCCTACGAAGGGAAATTCTGGGTTTACGAACAAGCCATTCACGTCCCTTTCTACGGTATTTATGAAGTAGCCCGATCTAGCGTAGAAGTCTATCATCTGGTTGAGGGACGCTACCATTTACTACCAGCTAATGATCGCGGACACTACCCCATTTCACCCCTGGGAGTAGAACTTGGCATTTGGCAAGGACGCTACAAAAACGCCGAACTTCCCTGGTTGCGGTGGTGGGATAGCGAGGGAAACTTGCTGTTGACAGGGGAAGAACGCGCCGAACAAGAACGCCAGCGAGCCGAACAAGAACGTCAACGAGCTGAACAAGAACACCAGCGAGCTAACCAAGCCGAGCGGGAAAATGCACGTCTGCGAGAACAACTCAAGGCTTTAGGCATAGAACCGGAAACGCTGTAAGTCGGTGGACACAATAAAAGCTAACGGTTCGTCATTTGTCATTTGTCATTTGTACCTATCCATATCGCCATGTCCAAGACCAGTGCGTTCGCCTCACGCCCCCGACCCCTAGCTACTCAGATCTTGCGACCGACGGTGAGCTACGATGGCGATCGCTTGCGCGAACTCCTGGCTACGAATACGTCAACGGAACTCTCAGTGTATGATCTCCGAACCGAGGTCGAAGGCAACCTCTGGATGCTTGCTCCGGAGGCATTCCGGTACTTCCTACCAGCCTTCCTGCACGCTTCTCTGGAGTCCTATGCATCTGTGAGCGTCTTCGTCTCCGAACTCGTAGGCGCACTTACCAAACCCTCTCGTACAGACGTTGTAGAAACGCTTGATCGAGCTACTAGGCTCCCGTCTGGTCTCGGTTTGCCGGACGACATGACCGAGCTACTCCGTAAGCAGCAGCTCGAATGGTTCGATTCCGGTACTCCAGGTACTCCACTAGCCATTTTCCACGAGCGCGTCGATAGTCTTACCCCCGCCGAAGGTGGCGCGATTCTCGACTTTTTTGTCACTCTCCAAGAAACCCACGGCGCGGATTTTCCGTTCGGAGAGCTGGAGATCGCTGTCGATCGGTACTGGGTTCGCTATCGGGCATTCATGGGTAACTGAGAAAACTTACTAGATTTCAAGGCGGATACTGCGATCGCGTCTCTAGCGAAAACTTATCTGTGGACGACATTGATTCTATCGGCAACAGGAATGTTTGGAATAGATGTGGCAGAATTATGTTAACAGTATTTATCGGGTTTATCGAGTGGTTACCGTACTATGAATACTCAAGTGCATCCAATTCAACCCTTTGCCATGACTTAAACGATAAGGCTCAGATGTACGCACGGAATTAAATACGCGACTATTATACTCGCCTAATTGATCGTCTCAATCTTGACAATCTGAAACCTGTGATAAATAATTGTATCCTGATTTGAATTGATAGAGGTTAGTATATGCAGCTTGGTCCTGGTTTTTGGGCGACATTCTATTATTATTTTACAGGAATGACCCTGGTTGTGGCTGTCTTAGCCTCGCAAGTGCTAGGTCTAAGTTTAACTCAACCCCTTCCGTATCGTTACGGTATTACACTCGGTTTAGTCGCCGGATTAGTGGGGGCTTACTTCAATCGCAGCGTGACTTTTCCTCTAGAGTTTAAGAACAAAAAAGCCTTTACTAAAACCTTAAATACAACCTTGTCTGATATGGGATTTGAACCCAAGTCAGAAATCGATAATTTTGTGGTGTATCAACGTCCGGCTTTGCGTAATATTTTTTCAGGCAAAGTATTTGTGCAAATTGATGATGGCATAGCGACAATCATTAGTCGTGCCAGTATAATTAGACGATTGCGTCAGAAAATTGAACCTTAGCAGGAAGTCTAATCTTAATTTTATTCATTAGTTTAGTGTATTAGGGTAAAGTTAAGTTTAAAAAACAGGAATTAGTTGATCCGAATTTAAGTAGGTTAGTGGAAACAAGCTTAACTATATTAAACTATGTGAGGAGACCTCAAACCCTTATATAAACGAATGACGAATGACAAATGACAAATGACGTAGCTTGCTTTTGACCTAATGATTGCACTTCGCAAAATCCGCTAAACTTAATAAAGACTGCATCAGCCCTAAACTTAACCCTAACCATGTATGAACTTGAACCAATACACAAGCGCTTTCCTCAAGTGCCAATAGAGCGACGGTTCTATGCCTTCCTCATTGATTTTGTCGCTGTTTGGCTGGTTAGTTCGATGGCGGGTGGAAATCCTTTTTTGCAAGTGTTCGTGTTTATGGCAGTGTGGTTAGGGATGCGGGTCGTATTGGTATCGAGCAATCAGGGTCAGAGTTTAGGACGCTGGGCATTGGATATGAAAGTCCTGGATGCTAAATACGGCAAACTTCCAGGGCTATTGACACTAACCAAACGAGAAGGCATTCTGGGTGTCTGTGCGCTCTTAGCTATGTTTGGCTTCAACGTTTTGGCGAATGGCATCTCCATGCTGCTCTCCATGCTGCTGTTAATTGCACCATTAGGGGTAGATTGTGGCATCGCTTTATCGGAACCGGAAAAACAGCAAGCGTTTCACGATCGCATTGCCCAAACCCTGGTGATTCCAACCCGTCGTGGGTTCTCTCTGGATCTGCGTCTAAAGCGATGGGTTGCCCAAATCCGGCGTCGTATGCAAAAATAAGAGATTGTGTTTAAATTCACTCACGCCCTCATTTAATTTACTAGACGTAAGACTATGGCAAGTAAGAAAGGTGTTCGACTGGTTATAACCTTAGAATGTACAGAGTGTCGCACGAACCCAGACAAGCGCACAAATGGTGTCTCTCGCTACACCACAATGAAAAACCGCCGCAATACCACAGGGCGGCTAGAACTGAAAAAGTTCTGCACTCATTGCAATAAGCATACGGTGCATAAAGAAATTAAATAGCCATGTCACAATGGCAATGCATCCTAAACTGAAATTGATGACCACAAACCCCTAAGAACTGCCCATGACCTACTTTCGCAAACGCCTTTCTCCAATCAAGCCGGGAGAACCCATTGACTACAAGGATGTGGAATTACTCCGCAAATTCATTACCGAACGCGGTAAAATTCTGCCACGTCGGATTACAGGTCTAACGTCTCAACAACAACGGGCATTGACCCGATCGATTAAACGCGCTCGCCTTTTAGCATTATTGCCTTTCGTCAATAAAGAGGGATGATGCGGCTCAACACAAGCTCAGAGTGAGGAGTGGTGAGATAATCGATATCTGACTAAACGGTGGTATCAAATGATTGAATCCTTTGATACCCCGTCTAATGATTTTGGTATCATCCCATCACCCGTTAGACTAGATTTAGAGTGTGATAACTCTGGCGAGGAACACCACATCCAATTTGGATGCAATGCCACTTTATAGGGGCATTACTGGCGATTTATCCCATGCTGAATAAAAAATTGCAGCGTGGGAAATCTATCGCCGGATTAGTGAAAAACTAAAGATAAACGACCGGGATTAGCAAAGCTGGTGGAAAAAGGAACACTTATCGAATTTCGTGTGCAAGGCGATCGTCATCTAGCGATTGTAGACCGTCCAGATGGCAAAACACGCTGGACGGTTATCGACGAGCAGGGTCAATCTCACACGCTTCATCCCCGGCAAGTTACCTACGAAGTCCAGGATGGTAAATTTGACGTCTCAGAAATTCCCGACTTTCTCAGCCAAGTCGAACCCTATCTCGATCCATCCAGCCTGGAAGTGGCATGGGAATTGCTGGTGGAAGAGGGAAAAGCGGTAACCTGTGCGGAAATGGCACAGCTTTTGTTTTCTGACCAAAACCCATCCCTATGTTACGCTGCTCACTGCTTGCTATCGGACGACAAACTCTACTTTAAACAAAAAGCCGATAGCTATGAACCGCGTCCAGCTACGAAAGTGGCTGAAATGAAACATCAGCAACTAGCCGCAGAATCGAAGCAGCGAGAGCAAGAAGAATTTTTAACCCGCACTCAGCAGAAACTCAAGGGTGAAGCGGTAGAGTGGCAAGAGAGCGATCGCACTCGCTTTGAACTCCTAGAACGGTTTGTCCTTTATCCGGAAAATACCTCTCGTGCAGCCCAAGATATACTAGCTACCCTGGATCGCCCGCAAACTCCCCAAGCAGCGTTCGATCTGTTGGTAGACTTAGGCTTATGGACTCCTCACGAGAATCTGTTTTTGCGGCGCTCATCTTACCCTGTTCACTTTCGTCGTGAGGTGCTTGACTTGGTGCAACAATACTTGGATTCTCCACCTCCCGACCCCGATCAAGACCGCTTAGACTTAACTCATTTGAAGGTATACACCGTTGATGACGAGAGTACCTCAGAAATCGACGATGGGTTGAGTTTAGAACAACTCGACGATGGAAAAGAGCGTCTGTGGATTCATATTGCTGATCCAACCCGCTTAGTTAGACCCGACGACGAACTGGATCGAGAAGCCCGACGGCGCAGCACGACACTCTATTTGCCGACGGGGATGATTTCCATGTTTCCCGCTGAACTGGCAACGGGTCCGATGAGTTTGGTGGAGGGTCAAGTTTGCCCAACACTAAGTTTCGGGGTAATCCTCGATGAAGATGGCAGTGTTCAAGAGTACAAGATTCACCCTAGTCTGATTAAACCCACCTATCGCCTCACCTACGAAGATGTGGATGAAATGTTGGAACTGGGAGTGAGGGCAGAACCGGAAATCGCCGCGATCGCGAAATGGGCAAAGCGTCGTCAAGAATGGCGGTCAAGTCAGGGTGCGATTAGTATCCACATGCCAGAGGCGGTGATTAAAGTCCGTGATCAAGATGAAATCATCATTCAGGTTTTAGAGGATTCCCAAGCGCGGCTAATGGTCGCAGAAATGATGATTCTAGCCGGGGAAGTTGCTGGACGCTATGGTCAAAGCCATCAAATTCCCCTCCCCTTTCGTGGACAACCCCAGCCGGAACTGCCTTCTGATGAAGAACTGCTGGTATTGCCCCCAGGTCCAGTGCGCTTCTGTGCCATGCGGCGCTGTATGCCTCGCAGTGAAATGAGTATTACTCCCCTGCGTCATGCGGGTTTGGGTTTGGAAACTTATACCCAAGTCACTTCTCCTATCCGCCGTTATACGGATTTGCTGAATCATTTTCAACTAAAAGCCCACTTGCGCGGTGATCCCTTACCTTTTTCAGCGGAATACCTGCAAGAAACCATGCAGGGTGTCACCACAGCCGCCTCAGAAGCCGCTATGGTGGAACGCCAAACCAATCGCTATTGGGGATTGGAATATTTACGGCGTCACCCGGATCAAGTGTGGCAAGCGTTAATGCTGCGTTGGCTGCGCGAACACGATAACTTGGGTTTGATTTTGTTGGAAGATTTAGGGTTAGAGTTAGTGATGCGGTTTAAGCGAACGGTAAGATTAGGCGATCGCTTAGATGTTCAAGTAACTCATGCCGATCCACGTCAAGATGTGATTCAGTTTCGAGAACTGATGGATCAGGCGGTTGAACCTGCGGCTACTTAGAAGATGAGGGAGATGAGGGAGATGGTGAAGATGGGGAAGATGAGGGAGATAGTAGAGACGTTCCGGTGGAACGTCTCTTAGTCCGTTGTAGGGGCGGGTTTTACTATTAACGGGAAGCTTTTTACCCAGATATCTGTAAACCCGCCCCGATAGAGTGCAAGTCATCTTCAACAAATAACGAATGACAAATGACGAATGACAAATGACAACTGGCTAGAAATTGGTATAATCGTAGCTCCTCAAGGATTAAAAGGAGAACTGCGCGTCTATCCCAATTCGGATTTTCCCGAACGCTTCGAGAAATCGGGACAACGTTGGTTAAAGCAATCTCATGATAGCCAACCGCAACCTGTGGAATTATTAGGGGGGCGTTACGTTCCAGGTAAAGGAATCTATGTCGTGAAACTGGCTGGGGTAGAAAACCGGGAACAAGCCGAAGCCTTACGGGATGCAACGCTATTGGTTCCAGAGAGCGATCGCCCAGAATTGGGGGAGAATGAATATCATGTTCTAGATGTGCTGGATTTAGAGGTTTTCAACCAGTTAACTGGAGAAGCTGTCGGTATCGTGGTGAATGTGATTCCGGCGGGGAACATGCTTTTAGAGGTCAAACTTCACCATCAACCTGAACCAACCCCAGCTAAACCGGAAGCGCCCCTCCCGAACAGAATTAGTAAGCAACGGAAAGCTAGGAAAAAACCATCCAAGCCAGTAACGGTTTTGATTCCTTTTGTCGATGAAATTGTCCCAGTGGTAGACCTTCAAAATCGTCGGATTGAGATTACACCGCCTCAGGGTTTGCTATGATTTTTGTACTGAATATTTCTGTCAATGACTGTCTTTTACTTCGTTGAAGAGGCAGCTTGGAAGAAGGGGTTAAAACCATTGCCCATGACAACTAAGCCCTAATTAAACGAAACTAAAGGTGGAACTCTCTAAACTGAGAGAAGAAACGTTATCAACAATACCGATTAATTCATCGGATGTTCCAAAATCCTGGTAGATTCCCGTTCCTTCTGGTAAACTACCAGAGGTTGCCATTAACTGATAATCAGCGGCATTTCCTGCCAGTTGAATCATATCTTGACTGGCGTCAAAATCCATAATCAAGGCGTAATCATCCACGCCATTTTCGGCGTATAATGCCCCTGTTCCATCTCCTAAGATAAAGGTATCGACATTGGCAGTTCCGGTGAGAGTATCTACCTCTCCGACACTGGGATCAGTCCCGGTAATCTCGTCCGTTGCACTCTGTTCGTAAACTTGAATATTACGGAACTGACTTGCTGCATTGGGATTTTTCACATCATGGTCATTTCCCAATAGCAAGTAATTCATCTGACCCGTAAAGAAATCGCCAACCCGGATTTGATAGGATTGCCATTCCCCAGCCGTATCACTGTAATTATTGAAGTCTTTGATGCCCCAGAATTGAGTACCGTAGAGTTTGAAGAACTGGTTTGAACTGAGACTATCATCGGTATCAAAGCCAATGCCTTGAATTTCTCCTTCCGCTGTACTCTTGAAGTCAAACTCTAAGATAGTATCGGCGGTAATCGTGTAATCGAGTCCTAACTTCTTCCAACCATTTCCCTCAAGTTGTACTTCGCTGCTATCCTCAGAAAAGTTGACTTTAGCTCTTTTATCTTGATTCCCCGCATAGGAATCCAGGGTGTAGGTGTCGGTTATCCCATTCGCCGTTACCGCTAATTCTGGGTCATAGAATTGGATATTGCGGAATTGACTGGATGCGGTAGGATTTTTGGGTCTTCCGTAGTTAGTGTGCTAAATTGTTAGTTGGATTTGCCAGAACGTTGGACAGCAATAGCTTTAACAATTTTTACCCAGATTTCAATTTTTTTTAAAACAATTAAAGGATACAGTCCTTGTGTGGTAATATTTCTGACTCATTAAAACTGATAGTTTAGCACACTAAATTCGGAAGACCCGTTCACAATTACTGCTCAAACTAAGATATTTAAATCTCAGGGAAGGTAAATTCTATTTTCTTAAGCTTAATTCATAGAACTATAAGAATTTATGAACTCGTTACAGTGTTTCATGAAGATTTGGTAAAGTTTTGATAATATTCCACCCTTGTTTGCTAAAGACATGTAAAACCTAGCTGTTTTTGTAAAAAGATGTAACAAATATTCGCCTATTGCATAAAATTAGTGGGTTAATCGTGAGTAATAAGTAGAACTGAATTTTGCAAGTTGATACCTTCAGGTACTTTCAGAGCCAGCTTTTTTCAGTTCGTTCATAACTATCAAGGTGTAATTTAACCATGATGACTGCTCACAAAATCCGTCAAACGCTTCTCACTCTAACCAGTTTTGCTACGTTAGGATTTGCTGTATCCCTACCCGCCCAAGCCATAGAATTTCGGTCGATTGATGGGTCAAACAACAACCTAGATAATCCCACCTGGGGTGAAGCCGAAATTGAACTGATTCGCCTCCTCGAACCCGATTACAGTGACGGGATTTCCGCGCCTGCGGGTATGAATCGCCCCAACCCTCGCGCTATTAGTAACGCGATCGCCTCTCAATCTGAATCACTCCCCAATCCTTTCCACGCTAGTGATTGGCTATGGCAATGGGGACAATTTGTGGATCATGACATCGACTTGACTGATCCGCCTGAAGGCGCAGAACCGTTACCCATCATCGTTCCAGAGAATGATTTAATCTTTACCCCTGGCTCAGAGATTCCCTTTAACAGAAATGTCGCCGCACCAGGAACAGGTACAGATAGTAATAATCCCCGCCAACAAGTTAACGCGATTACCGCTTATATTGATGGGTCAAATGTCTATGGATCAGACTTAGAACGGGCGAATTTTTTACGCACAGGAGATGGCGGAAAACTGAAAACCAGTACCGGGAATCTGTTACCCTTCAATACTGCAAATTTGCATAATGCCAATCCCTTTGGTGTCAGCACTGAAAATCTATTTATCGCTGGGGATGTGCGGGCAAATGAACAGATTGGCTTAACAGCCGTTCACACCCTGTTTGCACGGGAACACAATCGGTTAGCCGATGAAATTGCCGCTGATCCAACAACTCCCGAAAAAGCGGCTGATGCGGGACTTTCTGTAGACGACTATATCTATCAAACCGCCCGCCGGATTGTCGGTGCCCAAATTCAGGCGATTACCTACAATGAGTTTTTACCTTTACTCTTGGGTGAAGGGGCGATCGATCCCTATAGTGGCTACGATGAAACGGTAAACCCCAGTATCAGTAACGAATTCTCGACCGCCGCCTATCGAGTCGGTCATACAATGTTATCTCCAGAACTGCAACGGATCAATAATGATGGCACATCGGCGGGGAGTATTTCATTGAGAGACAGCTTTTTTAAACCTCAAGAAATTACCGAGAATGGGATTGATTCCTTGCTGTTAGGATTAGCTTCTCAGAAAGCCCAAACCATCGATGCATTTGTAGTCGATGATGTTCGCAATTTCCTCTTCCCTGCTGGAAACGGCGGACTGGATTTAGCTGCTGTAAATATTCAACGGGGACGAGATCACGGACTTCCCAGTTATAATGAAGCGCGTCAGGCGTTGGGGTTAGGCGGATATACCAGTTTCGATCAAATTACATCAGACGCCGAAATTGCCCAAAGTTTCCGAGATATTTACGGCACAACCAATGGTCAAGATAACATTGATTTAGTCGATTTTTGGATGGGGGGAATTGCTGAAGATGCCTATAACGGTGGGATGGTTGGCGAACTGTTCAATGTGATTCTCTCCGATCAATTCCAGCGTTTACAGGATGGCGATCGCTTCTTTTATCTAGCGGATCAGGATCTCCTAAATTTAGTCCCGGATATTGGTGATACAACCCTTTCGGATATTATTGTTCGCAATACGGATATTACGACAATTCAGGATAATGCCTTCATTGTCGCCAAAGATGTGCCAGAACCTTCCGCACTATTCGGATTGTTTTTAATTGGGGTTTTTGGCGGAACGTTGGGACAATGGCATCAGCGCCAATCTACCAACCAAGGACATTCCCAATCAATCTAGCGGTGTAGGGGCGCACAGACGTGCATGGGTGTCAACTTAAGCCACATTACCCACGACACGATAGGATACTGGGTGTGGGGTATGGGGTGTGGGGTGTGGGGAAAGCGAGCAATTTTGGCTCACTATGTATTAAACGGAGCCTGTTTGAAAAAAACATTGTGGATGAATAGGTGAGGTGAATGGTGGTAGGTGTGAGA
>NZ_JAVKEA010000202.1:0-3599 GCF_040221695.1 Coleofasciculus sp. E2-BRE-01
TCTAGCTCTACTTCAGAAACTCGTCAGCGCAAGCAAACGGGAAGCATGAAGCAACTAGGACAAGCGAAGCGTCAGAAACACAAACCTATTGGTCTGGTTGTAGAAACCCAGACCTCAACGAAGTAGGTCTGGGTAGTTCATAACACCGTTAGTAGGCAAGACCCATACTGCGGGTGGTTTCAGCGCCAAGATAAACCCGAACGCTCAAGAAATCAGTCGGACAAGCGGTTTCGCAGCGCTTGCAACCGATACAATCTTCAGTACGTGGAGACGAGGCAATCTGACTAGCTTTACAGCCATCCCAGGGTACCATCTCCAACACATCGAGGGGACAAGCCCGTACACATTGGGTGCAACCGATGCAAGTGTCGTAAATTTTGACGCTATGAGACATAGAATAACGACTCCAAACGAGAATTATCGGTGATTGATTTAGATATCCTCCCCACGCTAACCCTAATTAAGGATAGTCAGGGATTCTAATGGCATACTGTTTACCTGATGACTCAGGTAAGGTGGTCACAGTCCCAACTTTTGACAAGCCCCCGTTATCCCTTATTCAAGTTAACGGTAGGTTCTGTGACAGTACGCAATCTATTATTGCAGATGGATCTGCTCACACACGGGCGATCGCTCTCGCCGTCTAATCAACGATTATGACAGGAGTATTCTCGCCGATCGCAGCAAGACAGACAATGGATTAAGGCTTAGTGTACCGCAGCGCTCTCATCTGTTTGAGCATTAAGTTACAGAACTTCAAACTCTGTAACATTTGCGGGTAATTTAAAGCGGACACATAGAGAATAACGGCAAAAAAGTCAAGTACAATTATGTCATCAATCTTAGAAAACAAAGACCAACAACATCCCCAAGAAAAGAGCGATCGCGCCCTAGTGGATCGTCTCTTGGAAATCAAAGCAGATCCGACGGATTACCAGTTGACAGAATTGGCGCGATTACGGATTCGCTATTTTCGGTTTCCTGGCGCTAGGGAAATTCAACAGGGGCTTGAACGGGTTCTCCAGCAGTGGAATTTGACAGAAGAACAGTTATTTGAGTTAACCCGTCACATCCACAGCCAGGGTCATGTTTACAAGCAACCCAAGTCTGTCGAGAGCCAAGATGACTGGACTTAACATTAAGGACAATACAAGTTAACGGCTGAGATCGTCATTCGTCATTCGTCATTCGTCATTTGTCAGGGAATAGGGAACAGTTAACAGTTAACAGGTAACAGTTAACAGGTAACAGTTAACAGGTAAGGTAAAGTTTTGAGTTAACTTCCCCATCTTCACCTGCTCTCCCAGCTTCCCCAGCTCCCCCAGCTCCCCCAGCTCTCCTTAATCCGTATCCGCCACTGACTTTTTAGGAATTGGCGGCAATTTTTCCAGGATATGGTGATGGTGATTCAGTTTATGTTTAGACTCAGCCAACTCCTCATCAATGGATTTTGGATTAAGCTCACGGGATTTATCCACTACCTGAACCGCCGCCGTTGTAATTTCAGAACTGGCGGCTTCTACAACTTGTGCTACCTCAATTTGCTGTTCCAATTGTTCCGTGGAAGAAACAAGTTCACTAAGTCCATTGACTAACTCTTTGAGATTTTGACGGAACGCCGGATCACCCGTTAAATCTTCCAAATCCGATGTAATCTTTTGCGTATTTTCAAAGGTTACCCGTGCTGAATCTAATAGCTGTTGCAAGACGATAGCAGTGCTGGGACTGTCCAGGGAATTGGAGATATCGCGTAAGTCAGCAGATACCTCAGCCGCATTAGCGGAAAGAGTCGCTAAATTTTCGGAGGCGGTTTCAACGTTTTCGATGATGGTGCTGACATCCGCTTGGTCAACTTGTGCATTTACTGAATCAATCGTCGTGTTGACATTTTCTAGGGTTGGTCTCAAATCGCTTAACAGAACGCCCAACTGATCGCTGGTTTGACCCACACTGGTTAACGTTCCGACTAAAACTGCTCGATTTCTGCTGACTAAATCATTCGTTGAGGCAATTAATCGATTGAGTTGCACGGCTGTCTGACTAAATTGATCCGCTGTATCGCCAATGCGTTGAGTTGTCTGGGTAGCCGCTGTGGTAATCGCATCAGACGCCTGAGAAAATCCGCCGACTTCTTGACGCACCGAACGCGATAATAAGGATAATTCACCCGCAAGTTGAGCGATACCACTGGCGGCGAGGGAGGCATTTTGGGCGAGAGTGTTGATGTTATTAAAAAATTGCGGATCGGTATAGATGGTGGTTAAGCGCTCAGTATTGCGGAGAAGTTCAATAAAGCTAACCCCAATCTCACCCTGAATCTGCTCACCACTACAAATAATCACATCCGAATTGCATTCAGAACTTAGAGGTTCCATCGACTGGATATCAGTGGACAATTCCCGGAGTGGAGTAATATCTACCGAGGTTTCACCAATTAAACCCGATTGATTGGCTTCAATGGCAACATCTTCTGGGATCACTAAGTCTTCTGATGCAATTTCGATGGTGACATCAACGCCGTTGGTTGTGGCTTCAATATCAGTAATGTTGCCCACATCAACCCCGCGATAGCGCACGGTGGCTCCTTCTTTCATCCCAGCGACGTTAGGAAAGTTGACGACAAAGCTGTAACTGCGATCGCCAAACTTCAAACCCCGAATCCAAACAGCCAAGCCAGCAAGCACAGCTAGTCCAACTAGAATTAATAAGCCAACGGAGCCTTCTCGAATGGTTCGCGATCGCATGGTTTCTCCTCACTGTACCGCTTCTAAAAACCTAGACAAACCTACCCATAAGTAATTCTGCCTTGGTATAAGTCCACGGTGTAACTTTTGGTCGATAACCGTTAACGCTGACGCTTGGCTGATACCCGGCATTGTTGCTCGACATCAGCCTTAACCAACGGTTCCCAGTTAGAGACACTATAGTAATCGTGTCTACGATTGACTACAGGGCATCGACCAATAAAATTATTAAATTGATATAGAGCGCTCCATACGTGCTTTCTCGGATTCACTCCGAGATAGGCGGACACAGAGCGCGGCAATCTCTCACTATACTTCATTCCTCTTCTGGCAATTGCCAGAGCCGCTACCACATCAGATGATAGTCCATACATCCGACTATATTTAACCAATCCAATCAAACTCGTGTAAGCTGGATTGCACAAAGAAAGAGTTATTCCTCGGTTGGATAAAATCGATGACAAAATTTGATAAAAACGACTGTATGCCCAGGCAGAAAGCATTCGAGCATATTTTTTTCCACGCTCTCGTAATTGAGCTTTCTTTGTCGAAAAATCTAAGCGTTCGCACAGAATCGGACTCTGATCGATACCCAGGGCACCGTCCTGAATTTCTCGGCTAACTTTCTCCACCGCTGCGGGCGTGAATTGAACAGCAACAACCCAGCGATTATCCTTTCTATAGAAGTGCCATGTTTTCGCACCACTATTGGGTAATCGTAAGGATTCAGGGGTCGTGGAAATCCGATGAAGGGGGAAGGCTTCGCCTGGTTTTGGCTATGATGTCGAGTACAGCAGTTTGGCAGAGGCTCCCGGCTTGCCCCTTTTGCTCCGGCACGGGGAGAACTACCTGAGT
>NZ_JAVKEA010000203.1:0-7079 GCF_040221695.1 Coleofasciculus sp. E2-BRE-01
GATCAAGTTTCCTTGTTTCCACCACCTCCAGGCAGTTCGATAACTGATTCCTGCTTTTTTGGCATAGTCTGAGAGTTTCATGTCTATATATTACCCAACATGACTACATCTGACTATATTCTTATTGAAACTTTACAATACCAAGTTGCGTTCTATCATGTCTAGGAACAGCGTTGCGTGAAGCGAAGCTATAGCGAAGAACGAGATACGAGAATCTGGACAGATGCGCGAGCGTCATTCCGTTTCACTGCATTCTGCTCAGCATGACAGATTCTACCTTAGACGGTAACAGAGATAAGTTGACAGGGCAACCCCTATTTATTAAGATTTATTAATATAGCGATAAAACCCTTGACAAACGAAGAAAAATATTGATGTCTAGCGCTGAAACCCTAACCCGATCCAATCCACAAGCCCCATCCTGGCAAATCAAGCTACTCTATGATGGAGAGTGTCCCTTGTGTCTACGAGAAGTTAACTTTCTCCAAGAACGGGATGCGGGTAGAGGATTAGTGAAATTTGTCGATATTGCCGATGAATCCTATAATCCTGAAGACAATAGCGGGGTTGATTATGAAACGGCAATGGGGCGCATTCATGCAATATTACCAGATGGTAAAATTATCAAAGATATTGAAGTATTTCGTACTGTCTACGAGATTCTAGGAATGGGTTGGATATATGCCCCAACTCGCCTACCCATCCTCAATGGTTTAGCCAATCAAATTTATACTATCTGGGCAAACTTACGCCTCAAACTGACAGGACGCCCCAGTCTAGCCACCTTAGTTGCCCAACGTCAACAGGGTTTAGATTGTCGGGATGATCAAAAATGTCGCCTAGAAGATTAATCTAGATTTGGAAATGTGTCTTATCGATAAGGTTGGGCAAAGATAACTTGATTAATGGTGCGTTACGCTTCGTTCTCCTCACGATAATGTCGTGGTCAAGCTAAAATTGTTGAATCGGGCGCACGCCATGCGCCCCTACAGTTTCTGGATGTAATTCTAATTTATCAAATAAGATGTGCCACGATTTAGAAACATAGTAGAGGTGGCTTTAGGTACAATTTTAGGAGCGGGTTTAGGAACTCTGTAGGGGCGGGTTTAGGAACTAAAGTCAGCTATTCACCGATAACGCAAAAACAAAACCCGCCCTGGCTTACTGATAACGGCAAAACAAAAATTGCTCTTGTTGGTTATTATTAACTTGACAATTAAACCTGTCCTAATGAACTGGGCTTTGTGTTCCAGGTTGGTTGGAGGTGAGGCTGGCTTTGATGGCGAAGACAGCGCGACTACAAACTTTTAATTTAACCCGTTCTAATGAGCTTGGCATTGACTTAAAGGTTTGTTGTAGGTGATGCTAGCTTTGATGGCGAAGACAGCGCAACTACAAACATTACTCCTCTGTTCCCGTTGAATATTTTGCAATCCCGGAAAAACTTTAATCTACTCCTGCTACTGGTATGGATTGTCATTGGTGCGGCGTTGCGCTTCACCAATCTTACCCTAAAGTCCCCTTGGACGGATGAGTTTGCGACGCTGGTGTTTAGCTTGGGTAATAGTTTTCAGGCTGTACCCCTTGACCAAGCTATTTCCCTAGAAACATTGTTGCATCCTCTCAAAACTAACCCTGACGCTGGTGTGGGTTTAGTCTGGCAGAAGCTGTTAACCGAGGATCACCATCCGCCACTTTATTTTATGCTGGCGCATGGGTGGATGCAGTTATTTCCCACTTTAGGAGAGTATATCTCACTTTGGGCGGCGCGATCGCTCCCAGCTTTTTTGGGTGTTCTCTCTATCCCAGCCATGTATGGATTCGGCTGGCTGGCGTTTCGTTCTCAGGTTGTGGCGCAATTCGCCGCTGCGATGATGGCGCTGTCTCCGTTTGGGATTTATTTGGCACAGGAAGCCCGTCATTATACGTTAGGTATTATTTGGGTTATCGCTTCCCTGAGTTGCTTTGTTGTGGCGGTACAGCATCTGAAAAGCCGCACACCTTTACCGATTAAGGTGGTATTAGTTTGGGTTCTAGTGAATAGTTTGGGTATCGCTACCCACTACTTTTTTAGTTTGACCCTTTTTGCTGAAGGAATTGCCCTGATGGGATTGGGGTTGTGGCATTATCGTGTTGGGCGAAAACGAGGGATGAACGGTAGGGAAACGCCCGTGGAGTCGTACCCAGACAAGAATTTAGCCCCAAAATCGTTGAATTGGTGGCGGATTTTGGCGGCGGCGATGGGAACAGGAATTGGCGGTTTGGTGTGGATACCCGTGTTACAGGGAGGGTATGAATCCCAGATGGCGGATTGGATGATGCTGAATCGGGAAAGTCTGTTGAGTTGGATTAATCCGATTTTTCAGACGTTGGCGGCTTGGATTACGATGGTGTCGCTGTTACCTGTGGAATCGTCGTCATTAGGGATTGTGTTGGTGTCTGGGGCGGTGATGATTGGGTTCTTTGTCTGGGTTATTCCCTTTGTTTATCGGGGAGGTAAAACCTTGGTGCGACAAGCTGAAACGCGCTGGCAGTCTGGGGTTTTAGCGGGGTTTGTCTTGAGTGCGATCGCGCTATTTTTTGGTATTACTTATATTCTAGGCAAAGACTTGACCAGAGGCGCACGATATCACTTTGTTTATTTTCCGGCTGTCATCCTATTAATCGCCGCCGCGTTAGCGGTTATCGGGAAAACGTCTCACAAATTACACAACTTTTCCCTTTGGCGAAACCGGGGTCAACTTGTCGTCGTGATGGTGGGAGTAATGGGAGTATTAAGTGGGATTACGGTGGTTAATAACTTAGGCTATCAAAAATATTATCGTCCCGACCTTTTAGTGCCAATTATTGAGCAAGCATCCTCTTCACCCGTTCTCATCGCGACTACCCATAATACCTTAGTGCAAACAGGGGAAATGATGGGAATTGCTTGGGAGTTGAGGAATCATGACTCATCTGCGATCAAGAATCCCCAATTTCTCCTGGCTCATCAAGACCAATATCGCTGTCAAGCGTCAACCTGTCCAGCCTCAACCACTCTTGAACAAACACTGGCTCAACTACCACGCCCTCTAGATATATGGCTGGTCAATTTTAAAGCGACAGTAGCCGATTTACCCAACTGTTATACGGAAGATTTTTCTCAGAATAAGATATGGGTTGATGGTTATAATTATCAACTGTATCACTGCTTGGCTAATGATTATGAGGGTTCCTCGGCATCGGATTTGCCGTAATGCCTAAGTGGGTGGACACAATTAAGTTCTAATACCACTGCTGTTCAATTTGACAACCTTTGCTCCCTTTTCTTTCGGTAAATCATTACCTCCATCTACCCCTTATTTACAGCACTGCACTATAATTTAGACGCCACATTACCTGATCACACAGTAGCATTTACCTACTTACGCAAGCATCGCGCGATCGCACGATCGCACGCCAAAGATGTAGGGGCAAGTTTAGGAACAATTTGTAGGGGCGGGTTTAGGGACTCAATTAGATAGTCACCTCAAAATCAAAAACAAAACCCGCCCTAATCCCAACCCTAATTTATTGCAAGTTTTTTGCTGTTTTTTGTCCAACATTCAATCAATAAGTTCAGTCGATTTTACCCGATGCATTCCCGCATCAGCAAACCGTTGAAACGCCGCCTCAGCTTGTTCCGTAAAATCCGCACCCCCAGGAACCACAACCGGAGACGTACAATCGTCCAGTAAATAAACCTTCTCGGCTAACTTAGGATCTCTAGCTTGAATTTCACCCAGCAAGTTATCAATAGTCCAAGCCACACAATGGCTCTTGGCTTGACCAGCAATAATTAACTGGTCAAACTCTAACAATTTTTCCATAAACGGCGTGTTCTTTTGGGCAATGGGTTGGTCATTCTGGTCGAAAAGAACTTCCGCCTGGAGAACCGAGTAATTTTCAGTCAGCGGATGACTCCCTTTCATTTCAAAATGGGTCTGACTTTGACGAACAACATTATGGAATAAACAAGCCTCTTCCACCGCAGATACCAAAGCGTGACTAATCCCTCCCAGCATGGCATGGTAGGGCCAGATAATTAATGGATATTTGCTATCACAATTGAGCGTCTTGGCATAATGCAGCGCATAATCTTGTAACCATTTCTCATCACCCTGGCGAATCCGAGGTACAACGGCTGGATTGATTTTCCACACGCCTTTTTCTACATCCTCCATAGATATATTAGTCATTGCGGGTGGATGTTCTCCAGCATCGTTAATCCAAAATATAGGATGAAAAATTTGCATCGCGGTATGGGTATCCATCGTCGCCGCAATTTCGGTGATGACTCCTAAATTGCGGTAGATAAATTCGCACAATCTTACATTATCATCAACCGCTCCCGTACCCGATTGACCACCGACAAATAATTCAAAGTCGGGAATACAAAAGGTATTCTGTACATCGATTAGCAATAAACCAATCCGGGTTTCATCTTCATGGGCGGGCTGGAGATGATGCTGTTTTGCCCAAGCTTCGGCTTGGTTGACCCGCTCTTGATAGGGAACACGCCAGACATCTCCAACGTGATTGGAGTTGAAATGGGAGGGGATGGGGAGTTGAGTATTAGTACTCATCACGAATCAATCCTGTTCACGAAAGCATCTGACAACTATACTATTGATTATTAACTCACGTTCAGAGTCTTCCTCAAGACTGAGATATTGTTCTAGAGAGTATTGTTACATTTTAGAAGAATTGGTAATAATCTTTGTGGAGAAAGAATAGTTAATGAAATCTGTTGCAATTAATCAGTATGGTGGCACGGATGTCTTACAAGTTATAGACTTGCCAACTCCACCCGTCAAAACCCATGAGATATTGGTCAAAGTCCATGCTACCAGCGTTAATCCCATTGACTGGAAAATCAGACAGGGAACGTTGCAACTCTTAACTGGCTATAGCTTTCCTATGATTTTGGGATTTGATATTTCTGGGGAAGTTGTAGACGTGGGGACGGCTGTGACTCGGTTTCAACCCGGTGACCAAATCTATGCCTGTCTTGATAATCTCACGGGTGGTGCTTATACGGAGTATGCGGTTTTGTCGGAAAAAGCGGCTTGTCCAAAACCCGAAAAGCTTTGCCACAAAGAAGCGGCGGCTGTTCCCTTAGCCGGACTTACGGCGCTGCAAGCCTTGCGAGATGAGGGAAAAATTAAAACGGGGTACAACGTGCTGATTAACGGCGCGTCGGGTGGTGTGGGTAGCTTAGCGGTACAAATTGCCAAGGCGTTTGCAACTCAGGTGACAGGGGTTTGTAGTGGTAAAAATAGTGAGTTCGTAAAACAATTGGGTGCTGACCGAGTGATTGACTATACTCAGCAGGATTTTACTAAGGATACCGCCAAGTACGATATTATTTTCGATGTGGTCGGCAATCAATCCTTCTGGAATTGTCAAGACTGTTTGCAACCCAATGGTGTCTATATTACGACTCAGCCCTATCCGGGTAATTTCCTGGAGAGTTTTGTCACGGCGGTTCTTCCGGGAAAAAAAGCTAAAGTTGTGGTTCTCAAATCCAATGGTTTGGATTTAAAGTCTCTGAAAGAACTGATTGAAGTTCAGAAACTTCGCCCAGTCATTGCTCAAACCTATCCTCTCTCTGCGGTTGCTAAGGCGCATCAGGAGAGTGAACAGGGTCATGTTGTGGGTAAGTTGGTGATTATGGTTGACAATTGAAGGTTTTGACTCTTCGCTGCGTTTGAGGAAACCTGGTTTATAGGGGCGGGTTTAGGGACTTTCTTTTCGCTTTGATGATAACGTTTGTGCAAAACCCGCCCTGACTTAACCCTTATACTCCCGCACCCTGAAAAGGGCGGGTTTAGTCAAGTTATGGGTTTGTGCCAAAATGTTATCGGTAAAACCCGCCCCTACACCTCCGCACCTCTGCAACTCTGTACCCTGAAAAGGGCGGGTTTAGTCAGGTTAGTGGTTGGTGTCAAAATGTTATCGGTAAAACCCGCCCCTACACGCCCATCTGTGTAATTCTTTAGAAAATGTTAATCTTTACTTAACTATGCTGGGCTATAACAGAAAAATCCTCGACTCTAGTAGCATTGCAGGAGATAGTCCTTGAGTAGTCTAGGCAAGAAGCGATTAGAAACCTTATGGGCGATCGCAGGATATGCGGCGGGTGGCGGTACGGCTTGTGCTGCACCAACTCCCTGTGCGGAGATACCGAAACAAATCCTGGTGGCGGCTTCTGATATTTTGATGTATTGTAAAGTTTCAATAAAAATATAGTCAGATGTAGTCATGTTGGGTAATATATAGACATGAAACTCTCAGACTATGCCAAAAAAGCAGGAATCAGTTATCGAACTGCCTGGAGGTGGTGGAAACAAGGAAACTTGACCGGTCATCAATTGCCGTCTGGTACGATTATCATAACTTCGGAGGCGATTGATGATAACTTGAAACCTGACTTGATAGCTTGTATTTATGCAAGAGTTTCCAGCGCCCAAAACAAAGATAATCTAGATCGACAAGCAGAGCGGTTAAAAGATTATGCAATTGCCAGAGGCTACAAAATTTATAAAATTGTCAAAGAGATTGGAAGTGGTTTAAATGACAATCGAAAACAATTGGCAAAAATCCTAGTCGATCCAAACTACAATATTTTGATTGTAGAACATAAAGATCGTCTCGCTAGATTTGGAACGAATTATATAGAGATTCTCCTCAAAGAATTAGACAAAAAAGTTGAAATTGTTAATCAATGTGAGGATAAATAAAGATGAATTAATGGAAGACTTAATCGCCATTATCACTTCCTTTTGCTCGCGGATGTACGGATTAAGAAGGTCGAAACGAAAAACCGAAAAGATTTGGCCCGAGTTAAAATCTCACGGACAATAATGCTACTAGCCCAAAGACATATAATCAAAAAAGGGCATCGTTTTTGGAGGGAAATAGATAGCTTGTCTTGGCAGTCTAAAAATCTTTACAACTCAGCCAATTATCTCATCCGTCAAAACTGGATTTATGGTCATGGGTATTTGACTTATAATCAGATGGCTTCTTTGATGAAAGAGACCGAACAATATAAAGCC
>NZ_JAVKEA010000204.1:0-90127 GCF_040221695.1 Coleofasciculus sp. E2-BRE-01
TTTATCAAATACGTCGGGTAAGGGTTGGCAATTTTAAGTTAATCTTGTTGGATAATCTGGAATTTTTCTATTCTGCGCATGAAAAGTTCTACTTTTCCCCTTAAAATTATCTTCTCAAATTAGTTTGTGAGAAATGCGGGAAATGTATGCGACGCTAAAGAACTTCCAGCAAGATCAAGTCTACGGCATTATCACAGATGGGGAAATCTGGTCGTTTTTATTGCTAGAAAACCTGACCCTCTCGGTTAATGAAAATAATTATTACATTAGTAATATTGCCGATATTGTTGACCGGATTGGTTATATCGCCGAAACGTTTAAGGAATAAGCATTCCCTCGAATCAAGTCAATCATATCATGTCCGGTCAAACACCCCGAATAAAAACGCCTGAAACCCTTGTTGTTACAGTATCGCAATTATGGGCAATCGTTAGGACATGATATCAAATGGACAATTGTAGGGGCGGGTTTAGGGACTAACGCTAATTAAGAGCCGATCAAATGATCAACAAAACCCGCCCTTGTTTAAGAGCCTAAAGAAAAATCCAACGGAAACTGAGGGGAACTATACCCGTAGCAATAATATACGCGATCGCAGCTAAGGGGGCGATAAATTTTTCAGTCTATCGAAATGGCTATTTTTGGCTCAGCTTTTCCACCAATAGATATACGCGAGTACCGACTGAACTGGGAATTTCTTCAGTATTTAATCGTTTAGCATGACGGATTGCTGTTTTAATATGGGGTGTCAATTTGCTCAGATCATAATCACTTTTGTTATATTTATGACCCAGTAATCGGGTTAGTTCTTGTTCACAAAGATGAGCATTATGAGGCGTTTTCGGATTCTCCTGATGCAATAGCAGCCAGAGTTCAAAACATGGATTACTTATAGCAAGGAAATAATTGTCCTTCTGCTTACACTCATTCGCTACAGCTTGAAGCTGTTCTTTGGGACGTTCATCGTCATCAATAACAACCCATAATTCATCCTTTGGCTTTAAGCGGGTTTTTTTAGCATAGTCTTGGAGACGTTGAATTACGGCTTTTGGTGAGGATTTTCCTTTTTTGGTTGGTAGGACTTTAACTTGAATTTTCTTTCGATACTCTACACCATTAAAGAACTCAAAGTATATTTTTTCCGTTTTTTCACCTTCAGTTGCTACAATATAAACCTTCTCTAGTTCACGCTTTGGCGAAGGTCTTTTGAAGGAACGTTTTCCCTTAGACATTTAAACCTCTGAACCTTCAGCTATCCCAGAAGATTGATCTTTGGCTGCACTTAATCGTAACGCACGAACATTTCCCAGAAAAGGAATTGCTCCATATCGACCATAGAGGTAGTCTTTGAGGACATCTTTATCGTAACGGGGTTTAAAATCATGCAAAGAATAAAGATCTGCTGCTCCCGTTTCCGGCTTCTTCTCAACAAACCAGATTTCATCTCGACGCAGTAAATCTAAGTCCAGAATAGTGGTTTCGTGTGTTGTCACAATCAGTTGACTTGGCTTGGTAGCATTCGCCTCATCAAGATGAATACCAACAATCATTCGAGATAGTTTAGGATGCAAACTCCGATCAAATTCATCGACAATAAAAACACGTTCATCTTCTCCTAGGAGTAACTCATGTAACAAAGGGGCGAAATCGATTAATCGCTGGGTTCCATCCGATTCTTCATGAATCTCAAACACAGCTTTTTCATTTCCATTCGAGGTTTGATGAATAGGTACTAATTTCCATACACGAATTTGATCATCTTTTTTAATTGCAGTTAAACGCAATTTGGCTAGTTTCAAGAAAACTCCATCTGCATTCGATAATCCTTCTTTTATAAATTCTACTGCTTCTTCTGAAAGATCAAGATCATCCAGAGCAATTTCCTCAGCTTGAATCGATGTAATCCCAGTATCAGCCTCTCGTAAAACTTTACCCAGAAATTCTGAAAACGCTTCATCTTCATTCATTTGCAGTTCAACTGGAATATATTCTGACATTGGCTCAATAATTGTCAAAACTTTACGAAACCAATCATAAGCGGCTCTAAAATATTTAACATTTCTTTCAATACTTTCACGTAAAAATAGTTGATTGGGTCGCGTACCTTTACCAACAAACTGGAGAAACAAATTTTCTTCGCTGCTAATTTTGTCAGCAAATTCCCCAAATTCTAGCTGTGCATTACCCTTCTTATCTGTAGTGCGACGGAAAAGCAGTGTATCAGCTCGGCGCGTAAACGTTTGCAGCCATTCAGTGTGAATAAACTGAGAATCTAATTCAAATCCATATTCATACATTTGCCTCCCCATCTTGAATTCAATCTCAAACCGAGCAGGGCGATGGAGACAATCCTGATTGAGGCGAAAACGTTGGACGGGAATTTTAGCTTCTGGCTTTAGCCCATGCACAACCATATTCTGAGCAAACTTAATTACTTTGACCAAATTTGATTTACCAGAAGCATTAGCACCATATATAGCAGCGAAACGGGTTAAACTAACTTCACTTCTCTTCTTTGTCCGAAAAACCTGATGAGCATGAATCCTTTGTAAGGATGGAATCATGCTGAACTCAATTTGCTCCTGGAAAGACAATATATTTTCTGCACGAAAACGAATTAGCATAGTGAGTACCCATCCGGGCAAAAATATCTTTCTCTGACACAAGCTATGCTTGATTATAGTATATTATGTATTTCAATAGAGATATTTTCTCTTTCCTGGTCAGGATGGGTGTGTAGAAGGCTTGGCATAACAACCCCAATACACACTCTTGCCATAGCACCTGTTTGCCCCACGGCTAAATCGGCTACAACACCAGCGCTACCGATAATGATAATCCACCCAAGACTATTAAATGCGGTGAGTCGAACCTTATTCTTACCAAAAATGGACTAACGCTAATTAAAAGCCGATAAATGATCAACAAAACCCGCCCTGGCTTAAGAGCCTAAAGAAAAATCCCACGTAAACTAATAAAAATAATCGCCCCTAAACTAGCGGCAGCAGGTAGTGTAATTAACCAAGCCAGCGCAATGGATTTCAAGGTTTGAAAGCGAACCGTGCGCCAATTTTGAATCAATCCAATACCCACAATACCCCCCACTAAAGCGTGAGACGTTGAAACCGGAAAACCGAAGCGGGAGGCGAGTAAAACAGTTGTCGCTGTGGCAATTTCGGCACAGAATCCACTACTGGGTTGCAATGGGATAATATTTTCCCCAACGGTAGTAATCACCTTTTTACCCCAAACAGCTAATCCTGCAACGATACCAGCACCACCAATGAGGAGAATCCACAACGGAATATTAAATGCGGTGAGTGGAACCGTACCCGTTGCAACAATATACGCGATCGCAGCTAAGGGAGCGATCGCATTCCCGACATCGTTGGAACCGTGAGCAAATGCCACAAAGCAAGCACTGATAACTTGAAACCGCGCCAGTTGTTGCTCAATCGCTGAGGGAAAGGGAGACACAGCATTAGGGGGTGGGGCAATATTAGCTTCAATTTCCGCTTCTCCAGTTTCCCGGATGCGAATGTCTTGATCTTTCGATTCTTCAGGATTAGCAGGTAGAAATAAAGGGCTACGTTCCAACTGACGCCAACTAATCAGACTCAGGACAATAGCCGCAATCGAAACTGTAATAATCGGTAAATCATGGGTAGGAATGGGCAAAGCATCAAATAGAGGACGATTAAATAAACTTGGCATGACAATCGCGCCAAAGATACTCAAAAGAATCGCACTTAGCCAAGGAATCCATTCTCGTAGCTGAACCATCGGATTCCTTTGCCTTAAAATTGACGTATTGATAATACTATAAAATCCGGCGGCTAAACTACCACTAACAACAGGTGTAATAATCCAAGTTAACGAAATACGCCCCAACGTTCCCCAATCTACCGCCTGCACCCCAATCGCCACCCAACAAAATCCTGCGATCGCGCCAACTACAGCATGGGATGAGGCGACAGGTAATCCGAGACTGGTAGCAATTTGTAACCATAAACCACAAGCCAGTAATACAGACATCATCCCCAGTAGTAACACCTGTGGCGTTTGGGCAAATAACGTTGGATCAATCACTCGCGTGGCTAACGTTGTCGCCACCCCTTGACCAAATAAAACCGCACCCGTAAACTCCAAAATCCCGGCAATAATTAGCGCTTGTCGTAGCGTAACCGCTTTTGAGCCAACTGACGTTCCCATGGAATTCGCTACATCATTAGCACCTAGATTCCAAGCGACATAGAAGGCAAGAATGGCAGTTAAACTGAGTTGAATTAGAGCTATTGAAATCACTCGTTATTCCTTATTTGTGATAATGTCTTGCATGGCTTGCCGATGGTAGTTATAGGATGGCTTGGAAAAACAAACAAAAATCACTTGCTCGATGGTTGTCTTTTCTGCCAAAACCTGCTTAACTGTACCTACGGCTATTCTGGCAGCCCGTTCGGGCGGAAATCCATACGCGCCCGTACTAATTGCTGGAAAGGCAATACTACGAATATTATTTTGCTCGGCTAATTCCAAACTCCGGTAATAACAACTGGCTAACAAAGCATCCTCGCCATGATTACCATCCCGCCAGACAGGTCCCACGGTATGAATCACCCAATCGGCTGGTAGATTATAACCCTGAGTAATTTTGGTATCACCCGTTTCACAGCCATTCAACCCTCGACATTCTGCCAACAAACCGGGTCCAGCCGCACGATGAATCGCCCCATCCACACCACCACCACCGAGTAGAGAGGTGTTTGCCGCATTGACAATCGCATCAACGTTTAACTGAGTGATATCCCCTTCAATGAAATTTATTTTGCCTGTTATCATGAATATTATCCTCCAGAGAAATAATTTTGTTTCGTTGGATGCATCACAGATCACCGATAGGTAAGCTCAGCAGTAGGGGAACAGTTGTGGTGTTATTGTAATAGGCGCGATCGCGTCTGGGTTAGGCTCTGTAGAAAACCAAGACTCAGTAGACTCAGCCGATAAATGATACCATTAGCTACCTAACCTTCCCATAGAGGTTCCTCTGGAACCGTCTACCTTATGGCTTATTTCTGGGAGGCTTCTTCAATATTAAACTGACGCTCTAGCACAGTATGTTACCCACACCCTTACCATCTCAACCAAGAACGGATCAGCGCTGGCACACATTTACGGAAATATTACAACGCCTGCATCGAGAAGGCATATACATTCATTCTGAACAATTAGCAGAATTTCTGGTGGCACATGGATTGCCCGTTGATTTATGCTATGTCCCAGAACATTTGCACTCTAAAGCCATTCAAATCAATCAAAACTATCAGGGCGATATGGTGTCCCTCACTGAACAATCCGAACCCGATTGGGATTATTCCTGGATGAACGAAGTCCAAACGCCCATCATCAAAAATAATCCCTGCTATAAAATTTAAGGGAAAAATAGAGATTTCTCCTCACATTTCCTGTGTCCAAATGCTCTAAACTTTCATTCAAGTCCGCTCAATTCCGCTGCGTACCTCTGCGGTATCCTCTGCGTACTCTGCGTTAACAAAATATAATTCATACGAATGAACTTGATCTGACCGGGTAATCCTCAATTCACTTTCGCTTAACTCTTGACCCCTTACGACTACCTTTTCCCTTCCCTTTAGAGGGCTGAGAATCTGATGTCGGCGCAATCATTGGCACCGTAAAGTGAAACTGACAACCTTGGTCTTTACCTGCTGAGTCTGCCCAAATTTTACCGCCCCACCCCTTGACAATTTGGCGACAAATTGCTAATCCTAAGCCTGTTCCACCCGTTGTCCGTCGCAGCGCCCCTTCTTCTTGATAAAAGCGATCAAAGACATCCTCTAGGCGATTCGGTTCAATCCCTCGCCCTGTATCGGCGACAGTCACTTTTAACATCGAATTCCCATTGGTTTGAATCCCAATGGTGATTTCTCCTTGGGAGGAGGTAAATTTGCAGGCGTTGTCTAACAATTTGGCAAGGGTTTCTACCAGCCACTCACCATCGGCTTGGACTAAGGGCAGATCGGTGGGAACTTGAGTGATAATGTTCGGTCGCCGATCCTCTGACCAATGGACGTTGATCCGGCTGAGGGCTAATTCAATGCACTCTTGTAGAGAAATGGCTTCGACATTCCATTCCACACGACCACTTTCCAGGCGCGAGAGGGTGAGAAAGTCTTGCACCAGTTTCCGCAGACGTTCAGCGTCGTCAAGGGCGGTATTCAGCATCACCTGACGCAATTCTGGCGACATATCCGGTTCGCTGGCGAGGCTTTCTAGGCAAACCTGAATCGTGGACAGGGGGGTGCGGAGTTCATGACCCGTGATTGCCACTAAGTTACTACGAGTGCGGTCAAGGGCGGCGAGTTGTTGGTTCAAATCTTGCAAATTCGCATACGCTTCCGCTTGGATTAAGGCGACACCCACTTGAGTTGCGATCGCTTCGACAAGGGCAAGTTCTTCATCCTTCCACCGATAAGGGGTTTCGCCGCAGTGGTGTAACTCGACCATCCCCAATAACCGACCCTGATATAGTACAGGAACCATGAGCCACGATCGCATACCAAAGGTTTGCACCAATTCCTTTAACTTAGAGGATGGGGAATTAGCGCTTTTGCTGGGTGTCTGGTTCAGCCGAGGATCATGTTGGGTATCTTCTACGGAAATGGACTCTTGATGTTCGACAATGGCTTGAAACAGAGTATTGTCTTTTAGGGGCCAAGGGCTACCTAGGGTGGAGCAAAGGATCGTGCGATCGCGCCCTCGGGTTTCCAGGTACTCATGGGTAATCGTGGCTTGAGTATCCGTGGCTTTACAGCGGTAAATGAGACAACGACAGGAACCCATGGCTCGCCCTAACTCTTGCACCGCGATTTCCATAACTTCATGGGGATCGAGCGATCGCCGAATCGCTGTGGTAATCGAATTCACCAAACGCTCGCGTTGTTCTTGAGCCGCGATCGAGCTATAGGCTTTCAGGAGTTTATACTGACCCGCTTGTAAGTAAGTCACTAGCCGTTGCACAAACGGATCGGGATTGGGTGAGTCTTGCCGATTCCGGTCTGAGGGTTGAGTTGAGCCAGAACTGATATACTCAGCTTTTGCTTGCTCGATTTTATCCGCTAACTCAGGTCGATAGGTGGCAATGCGATCCAAAATCAACTCGGCGGCTTTGGCACTAACCGTCCGGTCAAATGTCCAAATTCCCTCAAAACGTCGAGACGTATCCATCTCCCCATTGGCGTTATTGGACACAGACGAACGTTTTTCTCGGCAGATCAGACAGTTGGCATAGTGAGAACTAATTACCACTAAATGCCACTCGTGACTTAAGGCATCGCCCGGATCAAATGCCACGGTTTCGTGGTGATCTGAGCTATTCTTGAAATCCGTTTCTGGTGCGGCTAAGACATAGACATGAGGTGTCCGTTGGGCAATGCGCCGATAGCGATGGGCTTCCTGACGATAGAAGCGTTCTCGCTGAAAACAGGCGATAACCAACGGCTGCTCCGAACCAGCTAAGACCTGATCTTCCATCGCATGGGAGAGTGCGGTCAACGACGCTTTGAAATATACTTGTTGCCTCAGGTGGGGCATGGCTTGGAGTAAGTGAGCCAGCACCGAAGTTTTGATGATCATTCAAATAAGCGATAAGCAGTTTTTAGCTTGAGCTTGGCAACAAACCCTTGACAAATCCCCTTTTTTATGATTTTTATTGCCATAATCTCCGATTGATCGAGAGCAATCGGCAGGTATAGGGAATGCCATTCAGCAACGCGATTCGGCAAAGAACCGCTGTGGGTCATCTAAAGTTGATAACTTGTCCTATCAACCTATCGTACAAAAAAGAAGGTAACTTCCACCTAGCGAATCCGAGCAAATTCCTCTCTAGACTCCGGGGAAATGTCCAGGTGAGCGAATGTCTCGAACCCGAGGTAGAGCAATTTCAAACCTCAAAGCCGATTCCAGGATGCTGGTAACGCTGAGGGTTCCTGGGTAAAACTGGAACGCTAGAATGCTTTAACTCCTAAAAAACAAAAGAAATTTCTTTTTGCCCTGATTTTGTTAAGATAACTTCATAAGGTTGAGTTTATTTCCACCAACCTCCTTAGAGAATGGCATTCGTCTGGCTTGGTTGATTAATCGGAGGACTAAAAGAATGAGAATCCGGCAAATCTTAACCAGGAATAGATAAAAGTAAGATTTTGATCAACCTAAACTCTATTTATTATGTCAAGTTGTTTCCAGGTTGCTGGACATAAACAACAAAATTTATTTAATAGTCTGGACTTTAATCATTTTTTACTTAGTTTAGTTCCGATAGCACAAGTCCCTAATGTCAATAAACCCAATAGCGTTGATGTTTCAGGAACAGGAGTTTTAAAGTTTTTAGACTCAATAAAATTAATATAAGCTTTTTGATTATTAGGATTAAAAAAAGAATTCTCTGAACTCTGGAAAAGATTAAAACCGTAGGCGTCACCAACAGCCAAGACTTGACCACCATTGGCAAAAGGCTGAAATTCCACCATCGACCTGATTGATCCATTTGTACCAATCAGCATCCCCCCAGTGGGAGTAATATCGGTTACCATTGGGTCAATATCAGTGGCTAAGGATGTACCAAATGTTTGACCTCTTAGGTCGCCTAATGCGCCGACAGTAGTTGGAGAAACTGTATTTTGAAACGTGCCACCTGTAGGAGAATTGACACCACCGACAATACCTGCATATCGTGAACCGATCCCTAGTGATTCCAGTACCGAATTAGCAGAATTCTGTTCAGAAAGATTTGAATCAGATTCAACAATCACAAAACCACCCGTTTTGACAAAATTTCTCAGCACAGTACTTTCAGTGGGTGTCAGAATTGTTGAGGATGTTCCGTGAAAGAATATATCAACGTCAGCAAGATTTGCCTCGGTTAGGGTTGATACTCCTGGAAGGATAGTATGTGAACGCTCCAGAAGACTTGCTCGAAATTCACCGTATAACAATGCACCCTTTCCGTCATTAAATAAGTCACCACCACGCTGATTAGCGCTGTTCCAACTTCTTAGGGTTAATGCACCTGCTGAATTTCCGCCTAAAGCTTCTATCAGAATAGATATTGATAGAGTCATTATTATTAATAGTTTATTCATAGTAGTAATGGTATAATCAGCTTCTTAATGTTCAGGATACATAAATTTAAAGTTTAACTCTCTAGTTTTTGGTCATATTCACAAACACTTTACATAGAGCAATGAATGAAGTCATTATTGATTTAAATGAGTATTAAGCACAAATTTACATAGATGAGAGATGACACCTGTCACTTCATCTACATTGATGAAACTATTCCAACATTTGTAAAAAAAGTTTATATTGTTTAAATAAACTTAACTATCTTAACCAAATAAATCATCATATTTATAAGATAAACTTATCAAATCCGATAGATTTTATCTTCACACAATATTTAAAACTTACCCCTTGACAAAGGACAAATGACAAAGGACAAATGACAAAGAACGGACAAAGGACAAAGGAATGAATAAACTGTTGCCCGGTTTCTCCGAAGGGTTCCCTGTAGCGCTAAGAGTATGGTTAGTGTTTTTGCTATGTCTGGTTTTACTTGGATACTCAGTTCCCTTCAGTATCGTGGTGGGTGCTGTTGGGGGAATTGCTGGCGGCTGGGTTGTGGCTTGGTGGAATAGTAAAGATGAACCAAAGAAAGCCCCCTCTGAACCCCAAGATGAGCCAGAGGAAGCCCCCGTCAAGTTAAGTGGATTAGCCTTGGCGAAACAGCGTCGAGATGCTAGAGCGAGGAAGCGTTCCCAGAAAAGCTCCGTTCCATTGACGGGATTATTCAACCGAAGTAAGTAGGACTTGCTGCACAAAGCCCTATTTTAAGTGGGTCAAGCCACTACGTCGTAAATTCAGATGCCACAATCATAGAACCAATTCCTTTATTGGTAAAAATTTCTAAAAGTAGAGCGTGGGGGATTCGACCATCAATAATATGAGCCGCCCGTACCCCCTGAGCCAGCGATCGCACACAACAGTTAACCTTAGGTATCATACCGCCAGCCACAACGCCCGATGTCATTAACTCTCGTGCTTGTTGAATATCCAGCTTAGCCATGAGAGTGGAAGGATCTTTGTAATCCTGTAAAATCCCCGGAGTATCAGTGAGTAGAATTAACTTTTCTGCTCCCAAAGCGGCAGCAATTTCGCCAGCAACGGTATCAGCGTTAATATTATAGGCTTGACCTGCCTCATCAGCAGAAACACTTGACACAACTGGAATGTAGCCACTTTTGACCAAAGAGTCCACCAGTTTAATATCAACACTGCTGACTTCTCCAACAAAGCCAATCCCCTTGCGCCCTTCCGGACGGGCTTTGATTAAATTTCCGTCTTTACCGCAAAGTCCCACGGCTAAACCCCCAGCCCGGTTAATCAGAGAGACTAACTCTTTATTCACTCGACCCACGAGAACCATCTCCACCACATCCATCGTGGGTGCATCCGTTACCCGTAACCCATCCTTAAACTGCGGTTCAATCCCCAGCTTATCCAACCAGCTATTAATTTCTGGACCACCGCCGTGAACGACTACGGGACGAACGCCGACACAGGATAAGAAGACAACATCCCGAATCACTTTATCTTTGAGGTTGCTATCCTTCATCGCCGCCCCCCCATACTTAACCACAACCGTCCTCCCAGCAAACTGCTGGATGTAAGGTAGGGCTTCACTGAGTATCTGCACACGGGTTGCTTCGGCTTCCCGGATTAAATCGTGATCGTTTTCTTGTACCATCGACAGGAACTGGAAGACCAATAAGATATCCCAAGCAGTTTAGATCATTTTTTTATCAAAAATCTTCCCCTGCTTCCAGACGTTCCACCGGAACGTCTCTACATAGCTCCCCCAGCTTCCCCAGCTCCCTCTGCTCCCTCTGCTCCCCCAGCTCCCCCTGCTTCCCCAGCTTCCCCAGCTCCCCCAGCTCCCCCAGCTCCCTATTCACCAAAATCCTCCATGGGATAGAGGTCATAGCTACTCCAGAGAAGGATGCGATCGCGGCTAGATTGCCTTTGAATGAATGGTGGAAGCATTAACTTCTAAGATTTGCTGAATATTCAGAGGACATTCATACATGTTTATTAAACACTATCGTAAAAGCTTACCTGCCAGTGCGATCGCCTTAGCGCTGATGGCGGTGCTACTTCCCTCCTGCGCCGACACTACCCAAGACGTTGTCACCGCTGGACAAGAGGAAGAAAACGTAACCGCTGAGGAAGTCGAGGAGAACACCGACCAACTTATCGGTCAAAGCGTGTCTATCAGAGGCGAAGTGAGAGATGTTCTGGATAATGTCACCTTTACCCTCTCAGAGGATGAGTTGTTTGGTGATGAGATTATCGTAGTCAATACCTCAGGCGAACCCTTTATGCTGCCAGAAGAGGAGGATGTTGAAGTCCAAGTCACCGGTGAAGTGCGTCAGTTTAATATGGTAGAGTTTGAGGAAGAATTCGACTTAGACTTCCAATTCGATACCGACTACGAACAACAGCCTGCTATTGTCGCTGAATCACTGGCACTTGCACCCAAACCCGGAGAAATTACCGAAGATCCTAGCCAATTCTACAATCAAACTGTGGCTGTAGAGGGTGAAGTGGAAGAAATTATGAGTAACAATACCTTTACACTCGATGAAGATCAGTTAGCGGGTGGCGGTGACTTGTTAGTCTTCACCTTAGTCGCACCGGAGAGAACTATGGTCGAAGGTGAAGATGTTGTCGTGACGGGTGAGGTGCGTCCCTTTATCGCCGCTGAATTTGAGCAGGAGTATGAGTTAACTTGGGATTTGGATGTTAAACGTCAACTGGAAGCCGAATACGAGAATAAGCCTGTATTCATTGCTAAATCCATCTATCCCTCTGCTCAATAATAGTTAATCCGGTAGTGTTGGTTATAGCAGTAGACACATCTATTAGGACAAAAGAACTGTTGTTCCAGACGTTCCGCCGGAACGTCTCTACCTAAATGATGTGTCCTTTTTCCCCGTCATGTAACGTGTCAAACTAGAAGTAGCGATTCCGGAAAATCGAGAGGAAGCTTGGGCTATGACAATCTCCACTGAGAAAAAAGTTTGGACAGATGAGGAATTTATGGCACTGTCCAAAGATGGGCATTGTTATGAGTTAGTAAACGGGGAGCTTGTGAATATGGGCAATTCAGGGATGGAGCATGGCGGAATTGGCTCATTTCTGGGGGGGCTTCTGGCAATCTATGTTCGGCAACACAAATTAGGAACGGTTTGTGATTCTAGTACAGCGTTTACCTTAAAGAACGGCAACAAGCGATCGCCTGACGTCTCTTTTGTCTCTAAAGAACGGCTCAAGGGTTTAAAGCGTCCCCCTCGTGGTTTCTTTCAAGGTTCTCCTGATCTGGCGGTGGAAACTCTCTCTCCCAACAACACCGTTGAAGAAATCCACGACAAGATTGTGGAATATTTTGACAATGATACTCGCTTAGTTTGGGTGATTCATCCCGATGAAAAATATGTTCTGGTTTACCATTCGCCCGAACCCGATCGCTTACTTCGTCCTCAAGACGAGCTAGAGGGTGACGCGATCGTTCCTGGCTTTTCCATGTCGGTTGCTGAACTGTTTGAAGAGTGGGATTTTTAGCGATCGCTCAATTTTGATTGGCATTATCTTTGAGCATAGTCAACTCGATATCCTTGTTGCCTGTTACCTTCTTGAGTTGTCGAAAAAAAACATGAATTATGGATTAAAAAGTAACGTTTCTAATTCATAATTCATAAGAGTTAAAGAAAGTCTTAGATGTCTTGATTTTCTTGCGGCTGGCTAACCTGGCTTTTCACAGAGGTAGAAGCACCAGCCTAATTCACCTGCGGCGATTGCCTTTTGGGTTTTCTGAAAAGCAGCGCTCAAATCTGGATATTGCTCCTGAGCCAGCTCAGACACTAATTCGTAGCTCTTTTCCAAATGTTCACTTAAATCCTTGACCTGCAACACTTTAAATCCTAGCTCAGTGAGGTTTTCGGCATAGGATTCGCGGCTAAATGTCGGCTCAAACAGTAGCCGATCATAAACGTATTTGCGGGTAGTCGCGCTGATTTCCTTGACTGGCGTGATCAAGTCATCAAACAAGAAAATACCTCCTTCTTTGAGAACACGGTAAGCCTCCGCCAGAGCCTTCTTTAGTTCAGGGATGTGGTACAGAGCGCCTTGACTCCAGGCATGGGTAAAGGAACCATCTGGAAAAGGCAGATTAGTGGCTGATTCCTTTTGGAAGTTCAGGCGCAGAGACGGAAAATTACTCGCCTTGCGTTGAGCATTGTCGATATAATTGCCACTGAGATCGATTCCTACCACCTCACATCCTGTCTGTTGAGCCAACCAGATAGCCGCGTTGCCATTTCCACAAGCAACTTCTAGCACCTGAGACTCGGCAGTAATACCGCTTTGTGCCAACATATATTCATCCCAGCGCTTACAGGCGGGTACAAAGTCCTCAGCCTGAGCCTCAGCTAAGTTGTTGAAATAGCCCCAGTGGAGACTCCCTTCTGGGTTCCAGAAGCTACGGAAACGTTTGTCTCGTTCCTGATCATCAAACAACGCCTCGGTGTCAGATTCAGTAAATCGACTTGGTGTCATGGTTTCCTGTGCTGATTGAATTTATTCTATTCACCCTAAAAAGCATACAATGTATTCTGGATTCTGGGACTCGTTAAGTAGACATGACATTTTATAAATTTAAGTGAAGATGGTGCGATCGCTATTCCAGGGTTTGAAGATACTAGCAAAAGGTTAACAACATGAGCATTTTTACGAGAATTGAGTCGGAAGTCCGCAGCTACTGTCGATTATTTCCCACTGTTTTCACCAAGGCAGTGGGAGATCATTTGATCGATGAGAATGGGCGCACCTACATAGACTTCTTAGCCGGTGCTGGTGCTCTCAACTACGGACATAATAATCCAAAACTCAAAAAGCCTCTCCTAGAATACATTGAGTCAGATGCCATCACTCATAGCCTGGATATGTTCACCGCTGCCAAGGGGAAGTTTCTCGAATGTTTCGAGGAGATCATCTTAATACCACGAGGACTCAACTATAAGGTTATGTTTACCGGTCCGACGGGAACTAATTCCGCTGAAGCTGCGTTGAAGCTTGCCCGTAAAGTGACAGGTCGAAAAACCGTTATCTGTTTCACGAAAGGATACCACGGTCATACCTTAGGTGCTCTAGCAGTAACCCCGAATCCAGTCTATCAAAAAGCCGCCGGGATTCCCCTTGGTAATGTTTTAACGGTTCCCTTCGAGGAGCAATCTGGCACCAAAGACGATAGTCTTAATCAGTTGGAAAAACTGATCGATGACTTGAGCCGAAATCAGGAAAAACCCGCCGCCGTTATCCTGGAAACCGTGCAATCTGAAGGCGGAATTAATGTGGCGAGTGTGCCTTGGCTCAAGCGCCTTGCCCAGATTACTCAAGAGCAAGGAATTTTGCTTATTGTTGATGATATCAAAGTTGGGTGTGGTCGAACCGGTCCGTTCTTTAGCTTTGAGCGAGCTGGGTTAAAACCGGATCTGGTTTGTCTGGCTAAATCTTTAAGTGCTTATGGCAATCCGATGGCGGTGGTGTTGATTCGACCGGATTTAGACGGCTGGAAACCTGGAGAACATAGCGGCACATTCCGAGGTAATAATCTCGCCTTTGTTACCGCCACGGCGGCTTTGGAAGAATACTGGAAAACCGATGCTTTTTCCCAGGAAATCGTTGAAAAAGGTGAAGTCATGAAGCAGCGACTCCAAGAGATGATTGCTGATTATCCTGAAATCGGCGGCGTACATCGAGGACTGGGTTTGATTCAAGGAATTGCCTGCAAGCTACCGGGATTAGCGAAAAAAGTTAGTCATGAAGCGTTCCAACGGGGTTTAATCTTTGAACCCATGGGTGTGGACAAAGAAGTGATTAATCTTCAGTCTACACTAACGATTGATTTTGATACGTTGAACCAGGGGCTAGATATTTTGGATAAAAGTATCGCGGCGGCGCTCTCAAACTGACTCGCTCAAACCGGCGGCGGCTAAAAGTTCTGTCAATACGTTGCCATGAAATTCCCAGGGAAAAGTCTCAATGGTAAAACCTGGCAAGCCCGTATCGCCATCTATGGCTGCTCCCTCATTGACAAGAGTCGTCAAAATATGTTTATCGATGTCTAATGTGAGTCCCTCAGTTAACTTAGATTTCCAGTCATAACGCAGCAAAGCCAGGGCAATGAGTAACCCAATGGCTCCCCAGTTTGATACTCCGCACATGATTGGGTAATCGCAAGGAATATCACAGGCAATTCGTTCTCCATGCTTAATCGTTTTAGCAATTAGCTCGTGAGAAAGGGTTGCCATACCGAGTTCATTGCCCAAATCACCAATGCCGATGGAGATAATGTCATTGAGGGTAAATAACAGATGCAACGGAGCGGTATGAGCGGTAATATCATCCCCGTTTATATTACGGACAGTACCATCAGAACTTGGACCGGCTCTTTCAATTGCAATAACATGGGAAACCGGTGGTTCGCTACTTTGCCAGAACTTGACGATAGAAGAAACTGAGGGATCTTCAGCGCTAGCCGCATCCACAGGAACAACATCATAAGGCAGGTTAGCCGGTATTCCCGCTGCCCTCGCCGCCGTTTGGACAGCATTGAGACATAAAGGATCGGTAACCAGACGCACCGGTACTCCAACTCTTTGAAGTCCCGCCGCTAGGTGAGCGCAACCGATGGGACCATCATTTTCCGCAGCCGGAGGAGTGCCATGGGGAATAAAAAATCCTGTGATAATTGCGACATGGGGGGATGGATGTTCAGCGATGGAGCGAGCGGCACCCAGCAGCCCCCCTTTAGCCGCCTGCACCAGTGGCTGTATACCATGACCTACATCTCGTCCACAGATAGTTTCAATTTGTTCGATCCGGTTGAGAATTTCTGGAGAATTGTCAATGACAGCACTCATCGGCATTTATTTTAATATTGACTAATGACTAATGGCTACAGGGTGTGGGAGACCAATGACAATTGACCAATGACAATTGACCAATGACGATCTCCACTTAGATGGCGTCTTGGACAACTTTGTTGACGACATTTTCCAGGAGATTTAGTCCCTTCTCTAATACCTCTTCCGAAACAGTTAAAGGTGGCAGACAGCGAATCACCTCCCCTTGTGCGCCAGCGGTTTCCATGATTAGCCCCTGGGCAAAGGCTGTCTGGATAATTTTTTGGGCGAGGTTTCCATCTTTGCTGTCTAACCCCTGAATCATACCCCTACCTCTAACCGAAAACTCGGCTTTCTTTGTCGTTTTTGCTATCTGCTGCAATCGAGATTCCATTACGATGCCTTTTTGTTTAACCGAGGCTGACAAACTGTCATCTTGCCAATAGATATCCAAGGCGGCTTTAGCGGTGACAAAGGCGAGGTTGGGTCCTCTAAATGTGCCACTATGTTGTCCGGGTTTCCATTGATCGAATTCAGGTTTAATCAGTACCAAGGAAAACGGCAAACCGAAACCACTCAAGGATTTGGAGAGGGTAACAATGTCAGGGGAAATACCGATGTCTTCAAAACTGAAAAATGTACCGGTTCGTCCACACCCCACTTGGATATCGTCCACAATTAAGAGGACATCATATTTACGACAGACCTTTTCGAGCGATCGCAACCACTCAAATCTTGCCACATTCACCCCACCTGCTCCCTGAATGGTTTCGACAATCACCGCTGCTGGAAGTGTTACCCCACTGCCTACATCGGAAAGGACTTTGTCGAGGTACTCTGTTGTATCAATAGCCTCACCCAAGTACCCATCATAGGGAATAAACGTTACCCCTGTGGTTGATATTCCTGCCGCTGCTCGCTGAGAGGCTTTGGCAGTTGTGGCTAAGGAACCCAGGGTGACGCCATGATAGCCATTAGAAAAGGCAATTACATTTTCTCGCCCTGTTATCTTGCGAGCCAGTTTCAGCGCCGCCTCTACCGCATTGGTTCCTGTTGGTCCTGGAAACTGAACTTTATAATTTAATTGCCTAGGTTCAAGAATAATGGCGGCAAAGGTTTCCAGAAATTCCTCTTTCGCCACCGTTGCTAAATCCAGACCATGAATTATACCATCTGACTCGAGATAACGGATTAGTCGTTCTTTGAGTTGGGGGTTATTATGTCCATAGTTTAGCGTACCCACTCCACAGAGGAAGTCAATGTACTTACACCCTTGTTTATCTTCTAAAATAGCGCCTTGTGCCTGCTTAAATACCGTGGGAAATAAACGGCTATAGCTTCGCACATTGGATTCCAATTCATGGAAAATTCTCATCCGATTAGTCTCAGTTTTTCCTATACGTTTTTCCAGCGCTCTTAAGCTTTGGCTAGAGTTGTCTGACTTTACCCGTGAAGTGATTATCCTAAAAATACAAGGTAATTCTCCCCCCGAAACAATCAGTGGAGGATTAGCCTAAGAAAATACGTTCTAGTTCTCGGGTTGAATCACTATAGGTGGTTCTGGCATGTGCCATACATTCGTTATCCCAAAGCAAACAGGAGTATTGCTCCATCCGAATCGCCAAGTGATTTGCTTCGTAATAGTCGATAAATCGGTCGGTAATTTCTGCCAAAAATGGATCGGGAGTAAAGGGCTTGAGGTTCTCTGGATCGGGGCTGTAGTCACCGTATTTAATATAGTTGCAAGACAAGCGTAAAATCGGCTTGTTCCCCGAAAATGATAAGATGGGATGAATGGCGCCTTCGGTACGGTTGGCATGGATGCCTCCAGTGGCACCAAAATAGTGCCGCGTCTCCATGAGTTTTTTCTTTTCTGCTTCGGTAAGCGTCTTGACAAATCCTTTTACATAAGCTAAAGTTGTTATCCCCCCCCCACAATTTGCCTGCTTTTTGCACCAAAGTGCCAGATATTTCGGTGGGTTTTGATAATCGCTGGCTTCGGTGTGAGGCAGCACAACCCGTTGACCTCGGGCGTCGGACAAGTTCAGAAAATTAGATTCCCATTTGACGTGGAATATCTCTTGCCCGTATTGCGGTTTTAACGTCTCACCTGTGACCAATTTAGCCCATTCAATCCAGTTGAAACTGGGGTTTTCTGTTTCTACATAGATAAAGCTATTTTGCTGGAGGACTTGCTGCGACTTGGAGATTGAAGTCTCTGAGCAATCCACTAAATCTTTAGGCAAACTCGTGATCATCAATTATGTATCCCATTTAACTGTTTAGTTACACCAAAAGCATTATATTAGACCGAGGATGCTAGACAAAACAAAATATTAATATTTTTTTACAAAAAATATAGCAATCCTATTTAGGTTGTGGCAATTTTAAAAAATTAAACCCTTGCTATACCTGGCTTTCGACCTTTTCGCTTGTTGCATCCTATTTAGGATTGCTATATTAAGAAACTCAGTTTTTAGCTCCACGTAAAGGTTGATATACAAGCCCATCAATTTGTTACAGCGTTTTGTAGAGACGTTCCGCCGGAACGTCTCTACCATAAGATTCGTCCTAACTGCTATGGCGATTGCGATATCACCTCAAAGGATTGCACTTCGAGAACTGGACCAATCATTGCTGTGGTCATCACATCCTCTCGCACCTCTCCTTGCACCTTCACGTTCAAGTTAGGTTGCTGTAACTCATCGGGGGCATCCTGAAGTTCATAGGTTTCTCCAGAATCGGCAACTAAAGCCCAAGCCCCCATGCCAATATCCTTGTGTTCGATTTTGCCCGTGACATTAATGCTCATGCAAATCTTCCCTCTTCTTTAGAGGCAAAATAGGCAAGTCCAAAGCAGAGGAGAGCATTCGCCATTAAGAATAGACGCGCCCCAATGCCACTACCTAACCACAGAACACTGGGAGACATTACCGCACTTACAGCCAAACAACTGGCAACACCCAAGGCTGAACCAATCGCCACCCATTTCCATTGGGGGTGTCCCAGGAACAATGCCACTAAGATAAAGGGAATCAGCACACTGGCAAAAATGGGATTTAATACCCCACTACCTTGAACCGCAGTACCCAGTTCCGGAATCGAACTGCCCATGACTCGTAGGGGCCACTGGGGTAAGTCAAAGATATAGAAGCCGCGCAGGAAAAATAATCCCGAACTTCCAGCCACTAATCCTGTGGTCAAACTCCAGCCAAAGGACAAATAGTTCCGTAAGAACCACGCCAAGAGGTAGGAACCCAGAACCATGAGAACTTTCGGCAGCAGTGCAACTGCACCACCATCAATCCAGAACCGGAGATTGAGATAGCCACTATCGCGCAACCAACGGAAGAAATCGCGGAAGGTAATTTGTCCCTTCGCCGCCAATTGCACTGCACCCCCAGCATCTAGTTGTCCCGCGCCAAAGTGGTTGAGGGGATCATCTTCAACCTGACGACTGGATTGTTGGAGAACGGTGAAAATTTCATCGGGATCATTAATCCCACTCGCTTTCACCAAAGCCGCAACCCCAGCAACGTGGGGGGCTGCCATACTGGTTCCCTGAAAGCCAGAAAACATGGCAGTTTTGGTTTTGGGATTAATGGTTTCTTGGACAATCTTACCCGCTTCACTACCACCAGGGGCAGAAATGTCAACCCCTGCACCGTAGTTAGAATAGGGGGCTTTTACGCCAGCGGAATCCACAGCGGAAACACCCAAAACATGGGGATAACGGGCGGGATAGGAGGCGGAATTTTGGTTAGCATTCCCTGCTGCTGCAATAATCGCCACACCTTTGTTATAGGCATAGTCGATCGCTTCTTGCATCAGTTTACTTTCACCGCCACCGCCCAAGCTCATATTGATCACATCTGCGCCATTATCGGCAGCAAATTTAATCGCTTCGGCGATATCGGAAATCGTACCACCGCCACCCGCACTCAAGACTTTTAAGGGCATGAGACTGGCTTCATACGCGACGCCAGCAACCCCGTAACTATTATTGGTGGATTGGGCAATGGTTCCAGCAACGTGAGTTCCGTGACCATTATCATCAAAGGCGTCAACTCTATCGTTTACGAAGTCGTACCCTTCGACGAGTTTGGTATCTTTGAGATCAGGAACCGGACTAACCCCAGTGTCAATCACCGCTACCGTAATCCCACTTCCCCGCGTCTCATCCCATGCGGCTTCCACATTAATGCTGCGGAGATTCCATTGCTGGCTATAGCTGGGGTCGTTGGGAACAAAAAATGTGCTGTAGATGTAGTTGGGTTCAATATATTCCGTGTCCTTAGCCAGTTCTGATCGTTTGAGCTGACGCAGGACTTGTTTATCTCCCTCCAAAATGTAAATATTGTCAACGTCAGAGAATTCGCTATTGAGTCGCGGGGTCACGCCGTATTTTTGCGCGATCGCGTCCACCTCAGCACTAATCTCTGTAGCGGGAATATCTTCCCGGAAATCCAGTACAATTGAGCCAAATTCCCCCTGATTTGCCAACCCTTTAAAGTTGAACAGGGCAAAACCTAGCCCAATCACAAACAAACACAGTAACAAAAACTTTTTCATTGGCAACCATCCGTCTATCGTGCCAGTTTAACCTCTACGATAGCTTATTTGTTATTTGTCATTGGTCATTGGTCATTGGTCATTGGTCATTCGTCATTCGTCAGGAAATAGGGTGTAGGGTGCGTTAGCGTTCGCGAAGCGTTCCCGTTCGCGCAGCGTTCCCGAAGGGTAGGGTAGCGTAACGCACCATTTCAAACGTTAGAGGTAAAACCCGCCCCTACAATAGACGTTCCCCCATCTTCCCCATCTCCCTCATCTCCCCCATCTTCCCCATCTCCCCCATCTCCCTCATCTTCCCCATCTTCCCCATCTCCCCCATCTTCCCCATCTTCCCCATCTCCCCCATCTCCCCCATCTTCCCCATCTTCCCCAGCTCCCCCAGCTTCCCCCGCTTCCCCTGCTCCCCGTCACCCGCCGCCTTGGTAGAACAGCTCAAGAAATCGGAAAAACTTCTCACATAAAATGCGATCGCGTGCGCCTGCTTCCATCTCCTTGGTAATCTCCTCTATGGCTTGCATCCAGTAGGGGCGATCGCTTGAGGGTTCGTTCCGGGTGCGATGGAGTCGCTTACTGATAATCGCATCGGCGATGTTGACAAGCTGGAAAACTTGGACAATGAATGGAATTTCATCACCCTTGAGTCCTTTAGGATAGCCGGTGCCATTGAGTCGTTCTTGATGAGACAAGACTAGGGGGACAAATTCTCTCAACCCCGGAAGCTGCTTACAGATCAAAGCCGACACTTCCGGATACTCGCGAATTTTTACCCAATCCTGTTCACTTAAGGAACCGGGATTGAGTAAAATCGAGTCGGGAATGCTAAGTTTGCCTAAGCCATGACAGTAACTCAGGAAAACAAGCTGGCGCAATTGGGTTTTGTCTAGTTTCAGCCACCGTCCAAAATGTAAGCACATTGTTCGCAGACGATAGCAGCGCAAACCAGCCGTGACGTTTCGAGCCAGCTGGATTTGTTCAAGAAAATTTAAGATATCGGCGTCGCCGGGGCGAAGCATTCCACTTCAGAATTAGGTGACTTTTACTGTTGCATTGTTATTGAGGTTAGTGATCCTCAACTCAGGTTATGTTAACGCTTTTGGATAGAAACCAGTCAGTTGGGTTAGGAGGAGGACTGTATAGCGCTTTATACAGTAGAGGGATCTATTAGTGCATCTTTAACCTTACCATAAGGCTGGATACAATCAGAATTCTGTATTTAATTTTCGTATGTTTTTATTTCTCTCCAAGTTACTCCCCTTATTTGTGTATCCATTAGGACTTGCTTGCGTACTCATGGTTGTGGCGTTAGTCTTGTCCTGGAAACGCCCCCGCTTGGTTCCTATCCCTATCGCCTTAGGATTAATCATCTTATTAGTTGCCAGTAACGGTTGGGTTGCCAATAGCATGGTTCAATCCCTAGAGTGGCAGCATATTCCGCCAACCGAGTTACCCCAGGCGGAGGCGATCGTGATTTTGGGTGGGGCGACTCGATCCGCCATTCCGCCGCGCCCTGCACCGGATTTAAATGAAGCAGGCGATCGCGTTTTCTATGGGGCGCAGCTTTATCAGCAAGGGAAAGCCCCTGTGATTATTGCCTCTGGGGGGCGGATTGAGTGGCGGGGTGGGGGTTCTCCAGAATCAGCGGATATGGCTCAAATCTTGGAAATGATTGGCGTTCCTCCCTCAGCAATTTTGCAAGATCCGGCGTCTCTGAACACCCACCAAAATGCCGTCAATGTGCGAAAAATATTACAGCAGGAAGGGATAAAAAAGGTATTATTAGTTACCTCTGCCATGCATATGCCTCGCGCCCTACGGATTTTTATACGTCAGGGGATTGAAGCGATTCCAGCACCGACTGATTTTTTGGTCACTCAACAAGAACTGAATGAACCGAATAGTAGTCTAGCGGCTATTTTATTGAATGGTTTGCCAGATACTCAAAATTTAGATATGACGACCCGGGCGATTAAGGAATATATTGGGACAGCCGTTTATTGGCTACGAGGATGGTTATAGTATCAAAGAATTCAAGAAGGCAGAGAGTAGAGGGGCGGAGGGCAGAAGGCAGAAGAGAAGGAGGAAGATTATAATAGCGCAATCTTTGTAGTGCGTTAAGCGAAGCCATGCCGCAGGCTTTGCATCTTGCTCGCTACTAATACCTAATTTAAACGAATGACAGCTTAAGAATGCAGAAATTCAAAAGCCCCAATAAGTGAAGGGCGAGTTTTGCTCTTCACTTATCGATGATAAGCTTACCTGAGTGCCTAAACCCGCCCCGACAATATGACTTATTATTTATTACTTAATTAAAGGTAATGTCACTATAAATGTTGTACCAAAACCAACCTCACTTTTGACTGTAATCTCACCCCCGTGTAAATCAACACATTTTTTAACAATTGATAATCCTAAACCTGTTCCGGCAATCGTTCCCACATTTCCGGCACGACTAAAGGATTCAAATAATTTCGCTTGATCGGCTTGGGGAATGCCAATTCCCTGATCCTGCACCTGAAACACAACCTGCTTTTCTTCACAGCTCAAAGTCAGCGTAATTTTACCCCCCTGCGGCGAATATTTAATCGCATTGGAGAGCAAATTAGTAATCATTTGTCGCAGTAATTTAGGGTCGAAATTAGCGCATTCACAACTTCCGTGATGCGTAAAAAATAACTGATGTTTCTCATCGACGGTAATTTGTAATCCTTCAACGATTTCCTCGAAAAAGCTAACTAAGTAGATCGGTTCTGGCTTAAACTCAACCTTCTCTAGTTCTGCCTTGTTAATAAATAGAACATCTTCTACTAAAGCGGTTAGATGTTTAACCGATGCCTGAATCCGCTGGAAATGTTTGCGCTGCTTTGCTTCATCCAATTTGTGGAGATACCGTTCCAGAATTTCGGCAGATGAGTTAATTGTTGTCAAAGGTGTGCGGTATTCATGGGAAACGGTGGAAATAATCCGGGATTTGAAATGGCTGAGTTCTTGTTCTTGAGCCAGCGCTAGACGCAATTGAGATTCTAAGGTTCGTAATTGATCATTGGCTTGTTGAAATTCGCTTGTCCGTTCAGCGACGCGATGTTCGAGGTGTTCATTTGCCTGTTGTAATTGTTGCTCTTTTTGATTGAGTAATTGAATAATTTTAGACCGTTCAATGGCATAGCGGATAGAACGCACTAATAAGTTACTGTCAAAATCACCCTTGACTAAATAATCTTGCGCTCCTTTCTGAACCGCAATTGTGGCGAGTGATTCATCCTCTAAGCCACTGAGAATGACAATGGGGATCGTGGCAAACTGTTTGTACACCTGCTCAACGGTTTCTAAGCCGAAACTGTCGGGTAATGACAAATCCAATAAGATGACATCATAAGCATCTTGATTCCTCGGCTGTAGTACCTCTTGCAAACAGCGATGGTGAGTAATCTGGAACGGAGTTGGCTTGACAAAATCGAGGAATTCTGTGATTAAATCAGCATCACCGAGGTCATCTTCAATGAGTAAAACTCGGATAGGATCGGTGTACATGGTGATTATTTGGGTGGAAGTTTGACAACGGTAAACCAGAAGTTTTCGATGGATTCGACAATTTTGATAAAGTCTTGCATACCCAGAGGTTTGGATACATAGCAGTTTGCACCCAAGTTATAGGACTTAAGAATATCGTCCTCAGCATCAGACGTGGTTAAAACCACCACAGGGATGCGTTTAAAGTAGTTGTCACCTTTAATATCTTGGAGTACCTCACGCCCATCTCGACGGGGTAGATTGAGATCCAGAAGAATTAAGTCGGGCGAGATAGTCTGAGTATATTTACCTTCTTGTCGTAAGTAAGCCAGCGCCTCAACCCCATCCCTGACACTATTGAGATTAATCTGTAACTTGGCATCTTCTAGGGCTTCTTCAATTAAGTCAATATCCCCCGGATCATCTTCGACTAGGAGAATTTCAATCGCTTTAGTTACTGGGTTCATCAAGCAGGTCATAACATAAAGTGTTTGTGGATAATTCTCGCACTATTCCCAATTTATGACAGAGTTCCCCAAATCTTGGCAAAACTAACGTTGTTTGTCATTTGTCATTTGTCATACTCGCTATCGCGAGAAGCAAGCTACGTCATTCGTCAAGTCGGGGCGGGTTTAGTTACATCTCGGTGTGACCAAAAAGATAGTAGTGAAACCCGCCCCTACACAATCTTCCCTATCTGACACACCGAGCGAAGTCGAGGTGTTCCCCATCTTCCCCATCTTCCCCATCTTCCCCATCTTCCCCATCTTCCCCATCTTCCCCATCTTCCCCATCTCCTCTACACAACAGGTAGAGTAAAGTAAAATGTACTTCCCTGACCTAATTCTGACTCGACCCAAATTTTTCCGCCGTGACGTTCCACTATCTTTTGACAAATAGCTAACCCAATTCCTGTCCCTGAATACTCTTCGCGGTAATGTAGGCGTTGAAAAATGGCAAAAATGCGATCGCTATAGTTAGGATCAATGCCAATCCCATTATCTTGAATGGAAATCTGCCAAAAATCATCCTGACAGTCAGCCTTAATATTAATTTGTGGCGGCTGTTCGCGGCGAAATTTAATCGCATTGGCAATTAAATTCTGTAAAATTTGCCTAATTTGTAAGGGATGAGCTTGCACAATAGGCAAAGTTTTAGTATTAATAATTGCCTGATTTTCTTCAATCGCTGGACTTAAATCCGTTAACGTCTGCTGAAGAATTTGACCTAAATCAGTAGGTTCTAAAACCAGTTCATTGCGGCTGACTCGTGAATAGGTTAATAAATCCGTAATTAACGCCTGCATCCGGATGACACTATCGGTAATATAGCTGATATATTTATCCGCCCGTTCATCTAACTGACCCTGATAGCGTTTCACCAATAAATCACTATAACTCCTAATTTTCCGCAGGGGTTCTCGCAAATCGTGGGAGGCGACATAGGCAAATTGTTCTAATTCTTGGTTAGAACGTTGAAGCTGTTGATTCAGTTGCTGGAGTTGTTCCTCAGCCTGCTTACGTTCTGTCTGATCCTGCACCAGAGACAGAATAGAAATAACCTTGTTTGATTCATCAAACAACACAGAGTTATACCACTGGCAATATAATACATTGCCATCTTTAGTTAGATTCCGGTTCTCAATAATCTCAGGTAGCGATTCTGGATTCAACAGGTTTAAGGCTTTCTGATGGACAAATTCGAGATCATCCGGATAAACAAATTGCCAATCATTCAACTGTTTGCCCAGAACCTCCTCCGCCTTCCAGCCAAAAATACGCTCGGCTTGTTTTGACCAACCCTGAACCCGAAACTGACTATCCCACTCTATCACTCCCAAGGGGGAATTTTCGACATGAAATCGTAATTGTTTATGGGCATTTTCTAACTCAGCCGTTCGCTGTTTGACCCGATGTTCTAAGTCTTCATTGGTTTGACGCAGGACATCCTCAACCCGTTTATAGTCAGTAATATCTTCAGCGATACCGAGAACCAGTTTTGGTAATTCTTCAAGGGTTCGAGAAAAAACCGTCTCTCGACTCCGCAGCCAGCGCCATTCTCCATTGGCATGTTTCATCCGATACTCAAGCGTGAGATGATCATCCTCGGTAAGCGTCGTCAAGTGCTTTTGATGGTCTAGAATGTGAGGAATATCCTCTGGATTTACCAGATGAGACATAAAATCTGTACCGATATCTTGAATATCTTGGGGTGTATACCCTAACCGTTCAACCGTAGAACGATTGGCATAAACATTGCGTTGTTCTATCACATCATAGAGGTACAAGATACCGGGTACTGTATCCGCAATGCGTTGTCTAAAGTGCTGACTGTCGCGCAAGGATTGTTCGACTTGTTTCCGGATACTAATATCACTACCAATCCCCAAAAATCCGACAATTTGGTTATCGGAGTTATATAAAGCGGTAATCGAAAGTAAAACCGGAAAGCGACTCCCATCGTGGCGAATATAAGTCCATTCTCGTTCATCAATTTCTCCCCGACGAGCTTTGGTGATAAATGTCTCAAATCCAGGTTGAATCGGAGTATTAAGTTCTTGGCAAAGTTCGCGCGATCGCTCTACAATTTCGTCAGGGTCATGAAATAGAGCAGGTGTGGTTTTACCCACAACGTCTGACGCCGAATAACCGAGACATTTCTCAGCGGCTCGATTAAAGGTAGAAATCGTACCATCAACAGTAGTAGAGATAATCGTATAATTGGCACTATCTAAAATCGCTTGATTCAACATCGCCAAGTTTCGCAGCGTCTTTTCAGTCTGTTTACGTTCTGTGATATCTCGCCCTGTAGCCATTACATACTCAACAGTCCCCTGTTCATTCAAACAAACCGTATCCCTCCACGCAATCCAGCGCCAGTCTCCCTCCCGTGTCACCCAGCAGTTTTCACAGGGTTTGGGGAAATCATCGGGGATTAAGTTATCAAAAATGGCTTGAATTGAGGCGACATCTTCCGGCAAGATTAATAAATCCCAAGCATATTTACCTTGGACTTCCTGGCGCAAATAACCCGTTAACTGTTCACAAGCGTGATTGAAATAAACAATTCGTCCTTGAGCATCCAGAACAACAACCAACGCGCCGATTAAATCCAACAGCGCTGCGGTTAACTCGCGTTGTTCCTTCAGGGCGTTAAGCGGAAGGGATTCAGGGATAGGTAATGGTTGACTCATGAATATCCTTTGGCAAAAGCGGGACTAGCTTGACGGCTATACTAAAGTATTCCCGTTTCGCCGAGGGGATGTATCATATCTGGGTGAATTGGGGATTGGGAACATGTAGAGAGCGGGTTTGACTATTATTGTTTCTTCCCTCACCCAGATGCAACTAAACCCGCCCCTCACATCTTGCACCTATCGCTGTCTTCCCGCCTTGGGTTTAAACCCAATGAACAATTTAATTAACCTTACGTCCAGAAACTGTAGGGGCGCAAAGCTTTGCGCCCGATTCAATGGTAAAATCTATTCCACAATTTTAGCTGTGTGAAGCGTAACGCAGCTTTGTTCAAGGCTGATTCTGGCTCTTGACTTCTCCTCGGATTTTCAACCTCAGTCATTTTTCCATAGCGTTAACAGAAACGCCAAATTTTGTTCAGCCTTTAAAGCGTGGGGCGCATTCGCCTCCATTGAAATAAAAACGCCCGGTTCCAATTGAATATCCTTCCCCTCCAAAGTAAAGACACCCTTTCCTTCAATCACATTAATCGTAGCGTTACGAGGTGACGTATGTTCAGAAATGCTCGTGTCCGCCGCCAGACAGAACAACGTGTGGTCACACTTGTCATCTTTATGAATAACTTTACTCACCACACCCCCTTCAGGATACTCGATGCGATCGCGCAATTGCAATGAAAACGATGATTGGCTGGGAATTTGACTGGTCATGATGAATTTCTCCTATGGCACAATTTAAATAAGATATCCCATGTTAACGAGAATAAAGGGCGACCCGATAAAATTTAATGAAGTTGAGTTGTTAATTTAGGTGGGCAGGTCGCCCCGACACATCTATCGCTGGTATTATTAATAGTTGTTTCTGGCGGGGGTAAGGAATGGGCGAAGCCTTCTGGGGAAATATGCAAACATCTTTGAGTTAACTTGATATCGAATACTTATGGTTCATCCTATTCAGCGATACTTTTCTTTGCTTCTAACGCTTGGTAGATTCCTCCTGGTATTACTCCTATTTCAAGCCACCTTCCTGACTCCGCCAGCCGTTGCTGTACTGCGACAACACCAAGACGCGCCGGGAATCATGCGCTATCACTCCCAGGAGTCGTTGAAAGATGAATCAGGAAGAACTTGGCAGGTAGTTCTGTTCAAAAAAATAATACCAGGTCAGTCAACGCGCCTGAATCTGCGGTTAGTCGGCTTTCCGGGTATGGCGGACTTTACCCATCCCCAATTCCTGGAAATTGCCACAGCAGGTGGTAAACTGCTCACCGCCCCTGATGTCTTTGCCCAAGAAGCGCCAGCGCCTAATGTGGGTCAGTATGATGTCACCGATGTCTTTGCCAAATTACAAGCGGATGAATCTCTGATCCTTTCCATATCCCTCAATCATGGACAACCCCTCTCCTTAACTATTCCCAAATCTTTAGTTAGCGAGTGGCAATTATTGATCACAGAAATCGAGACTTGAACAATGTTCTGTAGTAGATTAACATCAGGAAATCCCAACTTGTGCCTATCCCCTATTTTCTAGTCATCGTATGAACGCCATCCCAATAATCGGGAGGAGGATTATTCTGATAATGTTTAGCCCGTTCAATATGAATCAAAACTGGCTTATCATTAGGTTCAAGTTGATAGGCTTGTTCAAAATAAACAATTGCTTTCGAGAAGTCGCGACTTATGTATGCCTGACGCCCTTTAGCATACAGATCTAAAAATTTGTGGGTTTTATCATTAAGAGGGGTATCGATATCTTGAATCAAATGATAAATACTGACCGCTTGGTTTTTCCCCTTCACGCGGATTTTATCGAGTTCCCGCACCCAAACATTATGGCGACAGAGGTTATAGGTATATTCACTAATGATAATATCACAACCGTACTCTTTCGTAATACTTTCCAGGCGGGCGCTGAGGTTCACGCCATCTCCGATAACCGTGTAGTCCATGCGTTTGTGGGAACCAATATTACCCGACACCACTTCTCCCGAACTAATTCCAATCCCAATATGAATTAAAGGTTGGCGATTTCGCATCCGAGGTTCATTAAATTTGGCTAAACGCCAACGCATATCTAAGGCGGATTGAACCGCCATCCAGCCATGATTTTCTTTTAACGCCAAGGGAGCGCCAAAAACTGCCATCAGTGCATCACCAATAAATTTATCTAAGGTTCCTTTATGCTCAAATACTGATTCGACCATTGTTTCAAAGTATTTATTCAATAGCGATACAACTTCCGACGCTCCCAAATTTTCGGTTAAAGTCGTATACCCCCGAATATCTGAAAATAAAATAGTGACATCCTTTTTACTCCCCTGCATCAGCGCATCTTCACCTAAGGCTAAGACTTCATCCGCAACCTCTGGAGTCATGTAGCGATACATGGTTGTTTTCAGCCGCTTTTCTCGACTAATATCTTCTAATACAACCAGACCCCCTCGCACCATTCCTTGGGGATTAGTTAGCGGATTAACTGTTAAATTAATACTCCGTTCAATAGGTTGGACTTGCTGTTTAGACAGGTAACCTAAAGATCCAGAATGATCAGGATCTTCATTCCACAAACTATAGGTTTTTGGGTCATCGCTTTTGGGAATAGCTAGGAGATAAAGATGAGTATCATCATGGGATTGGCAATAGGGGGGAGTATTCGGTATTTCTATCTCTTCCAGGGGACATTGAAACAGACCGACCATTAAATTTTGCTCAGGAAGGTAATGCTTCGCCCCCGTAGTTAGGCTGTCTTGTAAGCGGAATTGGAGATGTTCAATGGGTACAACCTCCCAGACGTAGCGATTGGTGAGTTTTTCCTCCCACAACTGACGGTTGCGATTGTCGAGTTGTTGTAAGGGACATCCCAGTAATCCTAGCGCCGCATCATTAATTGTCACAATCCGTCCCTGCATATCGGTAGAAATAACCGCATCAGAAAGGCTTTGCAGGATATCTTTTTGATATTGCTTTTCGATCAGGACATTTTCAAAAAGTTTTGCATTTTCTAGGGCAATTCCAGCTTGAATATTAAATGCCCGCATAAACTCTTCATCGGAGGTGGTGAAGCTGCCTTGATTCTTATTAATCAATTGAGTCACACCAATTAATTCGCCACCCGAGTTAAAGACAGGCATACAGAGAATATTACGGGTGACATAGCCTGTTTTTTTGTCCGTCGTTGGATCAAAGCGAGGATCTTTATAGGCATCGGCAATATTCAACGGTTGACCCGTAGACGCCACATAACCTGCAATTCCCCGATTGGCTGAGATCCGGATTTCTACAATCTCTTTGCCATCAGCCGTCGCGACCTTACTCCACAGTTCCCCATCATCTTTACTTAGCATAAATAACGTGGAGCGGTCTGCTTGCATTAACTCCCGCGCTTGATCCATGACTAGACGCAGTGTGGCTTCTAGGTCTAAACTTTGACCCAGGTACTGAGTTGCCTTCAGGAGGGCGGCTGCACCGCGTTGGTTACGGGCTGCCATGTAGAATGATTGGCAAGTTTCCAGGATAATGCCAATCGAGGCGGCAAAGTCACGGAAGCGCTGTTCATCTTCTTCGTCAAAGGGTACACCCCCAGCTTTATTCAATAACTGCACGACAGCGACAATCTTTTTATTGCTACTGACAATGGGCATACACAAGAGTGAATTGGTATGATAGCCCGGAGATTCGTCAACTTCAGGATTAAACAGGGGATGGTTATAGGCTTCGGTGATATTGAGTGATTCGCCCGTCGTCGCCACATGACCTGCTAAACCCACATTTAGGGGAATGCGAACCTCCTTGGCGGCGTTGTCCTCACCTGAGGGAATTTTTGCCCAAAGCTGATCTTTGTCACCATCAACGAGGAAGATAGTAGTACGCTCAGCTTGTAGGAGTTGACCGATTTTTAGGGTAAACGCCTCCATCACCTGCTCCAGCATGGTTTCCAGCGCTTCATGATTAATCATTTCCAGCGCCCGCAGAAATTGCTGAAATTCGGCGGTGATGAAGTCCAGTAAGCAGATAAATTCGGGAAGGGATAAGTCTTTAACTCGATGAGTTAAAACGCTAGTGCGATTGAGTTGGGTTAACTGGGTCAATGTAGCAAGAACGCTACCGGCATTAGACAGTGTCATAGTATTCGCTGTTGAACAGCTACTTTTTGCTCTGGCTGTCAGACGCACGCTCATGCACGTCTGGTTGACTGTTTCAGTCGGGAGATTTAAAACAAATAAGCGCAGCGATATCGGTGAACGTTGAAAAACGCTTCCGTTTTCAGTTAGTTTAGACCAATCTCAATGTTAGATACATTTATCTGTCTGAGTTGTTATTTGTTTTATATCCTTTGTCATTCACTATTACCTCTATTGTCTCATCCTTCTGCCCTAACTCCATGACCAGAGGGACTTCTGCTGGCTGAGTTGAGGATTGCCCTTAAATCATTCTGCACCTAGTTACAGCCAGACGCCAATAGATCGAGCGATAGGGTGGGGGTAGGCGTGCCATGACACGTCTGGAAACAGGGCTGGGTTTTACCGATAAGCTTCTGTGGATGTCCGGATTCAGTTTCGTTGAGATAAGTCGGTAGGGACAATAAACGTTAATGGCTCAGATCCTCATTCGTCATTCGTCATACTCGCTCCCTTGAGAAGCAAGCTACGTCATTCGTCTTATGTTTATGTAAGGGTTTGAAGTCTATTTACATAACTTAATAGAGTTAAGTTTATTTCCACCAACCTACTTATCTGCCTAAAGACAGAGACTTTGGCGAAATTAATATCATTTAGCTAAAAACTTCCTTTAGATAGATCAAGTTTTAAATTTAAATCGAATATTGTGAGAAGAATTGATTTTGTCCTCAAACGGATAATCGAGTGGGAAACGTCAGATATCCAACCTGGCTGTATGGGACACCGATTTTACCCTAGCCAAAAACATCGATGCCCAGAAGACATGGGTATGGAAAAAGGACTATAAGAAAAACCGAGTAATTATGACAACTACTGCATCGGATATACTGCTTGAAACCCTGCAAAGTTGGGGGGTTGAAGTCATTTTTGGCATGCCAGGTGATGGCATTAATGGCATCATGGAAGCCCTACGCCAACGCCAAGACCAAATCCGCTTTATCCAGGTACGCCATGAAGAAAGTGCCGCGTTTATGGCTTGTGCCTATGCGAAATATACAGGCAAGTTAGGCGTTTGCCTTGCCACATCAGGTCCTGGGGGTCTGCATCTGCTTAATGGTCTTTATGACGCCAAGATGGATGGTCAACCTGTGCTAGCGATTACGGGTCACCACTACCACGATTTGATTAACACCCATTCCCAGCAAGATGTAGACCTGGACAAGGTGTTCATGGATGTGGCGATTTACAATACGCGGGTGATGGGTTCTGCCCATGTTGAAGGTATCACCAATCTCGCTTGCCGTGCGGCTCTCCAGCATCATGGTGTGGCGCACATCACATTTCCCATTGACTTTCAATCCCAAAGTGCACCAGAAAAAAGTTCACGCCGTAATGTTCTGCATCACTCCTCTGAAGTCTACGCCCGCAGTGCGGGACTCCCGGCACAAGAGGATTTACAACGGGCTGCCGATATTCTCAACACGGGTAAGAAGGTGGCGATTTTAGTTGGTCGTGGTGCGTTAGGGGCAAAGGATGAACTGGAACAATTGGCTGAGACGTTGGGCGCACCGATTGTGAAAGCCTTATTAGGGAAAACCGTGGTTCCCGATCGCAATCCTTATACTACAGGTGGATTAGGTTTGATTGGCACTCTACCCTCCCAGGAAGTGATGGAAGAGTGCGATACCCTGCTGATGGTGGGAACAACGTTTCCCTATATGGAGTTTCTGCCTAAACCCGGTCAAGCGCGGGCAATTCAGATCGATCTCGAACCCATGCATATTAGCTTGCGCTATCCGGTGGAAGTGGGTTTGGTGAGTGACTCACGTTCCACGATTAGCGCCCTGCTACCGATGTTAAACCGCAAGGAAGACCGAAGTTTCCTGGAGAAGGCGCAGGAGAAAACCCAAAAATGGTGGGAGTTAATGGAACAACGGGGGACTCGCCAGGATCAGCCGATGAAACCCCAAGTCGTCGCCTGGGAGTTGGGGAAACAGTTATCGGATACGGCGATTATTTCCGCTGATTCCGGTACGATTACCACTTGGTCAGCCCGTTATATTCCCGTCAAGCAGGGGCAAATGTACTCCGTATCCGGAACCATGGCGTCTATGGCTTGTGGGTTGACCTACGCGATCGCCGCCCAAATTGCCTATCCTGACCGTCAATGTGTGGCGTTTGTGGGCGATGGTGGCTTTTCGATGTTGATGCCAGAGTTTGCCACCTGTGTCAAGTATCAACTCCCGATCAAAATTATTATCATCAAGAATAATACATTGGGTCAGATTAAATGGGAGCAAATGGTTTTCCTGGGGAATCCCGAATATGGCTGTGAATTGCAACCCATTGATTATGCTGCCTTTGCCCGGGCATGTGGCGGAGTTGGCTTCACCATTGATGATCCCGCCCAATGTGGCGATATTTTAGAGGAAGCATTAAATACACCGGGTCCGGTGATTGTGGACGCGATCGTTGATCCCTATGAACCGCCGTTTCCGGGCAAAATTAGTCTGGATCAGGCAAGTAAGTTGGCTGAATCTCTCGCCCGAGGTGAACCCAATCGCGAGAAGATTGCGCTGACGGTGTTGTCGGATAAGGTAAGAGAACTCCTTTAATTTGTCTTATGTCAAATGTCACTGACTTAAGCTAGGTTCGTAGTAGGCACTTTAGTGCCAGAAGCGCTTTAGCGCTTACTACAAACTCTAAAGCGGCAAGAGGACATGCTTGATACAGACGTTCCGGCAGAACGTCTCTACTGACTTCTGATCAACAGGAACCCCTGCAAAAGATGTTCAAACTTAATCAGCTATGAAAAAACGCCCTAGTAATATCGTGCTTCAGGTTGTCATCGGAATCGCACTATTATTGGCGGCTTATGTCATTGGTGGCTTCCTGATCAAAACTCGTCGAGAAGTCAAAGATACACCAGAGGCGAGTCTCATTCATTCCTATTTGGCGAATTGTCGGGGAAAAGGTGGAGCAATAAACGGCACACTATAATCGTTGATTGGTGTTGAGATACATGGATTCCTTGCCGATAATGCAGTAACATAAAACCCATGGGGGATCATCTCTCAATGTCCTGTAACTACGAGAGGGAATAGCGTGTCTCACACTATTGTTACGGAAACCTGCGAAGGGGTTGCAGATTGCGTCGATGCTTGTCCAGTTGCTTGCATTCACCCTGGTCCTGGCAAAAATGTCAAGGGGACAGACTGGTATTGGATTGATTTCGATACCTGCATCGATTGTGGTATATGTTTACAGGTATGTCCTGTAGAAGGCGCGATCGTTCCGGAAGAGCGACCGGAGTTACAGAAAACCCCCCAATAAATCTGGAAGCTGGGGGAGATAGGGGAGATGGGGGAGATGGGGAAATTGTGTAGGGGCGGGTTTCACTACTATCGTTTTTTGCCCACCCTAACGTCACTAAACCCGCCCTGTCTAAATGACCAATGACCAATGACAATCTCCACCGTTCAGATTAATTGTGTCCACCCACTTAAAACGAATGTTGCTGACTTAAGCTGGTTTCGTAGTAGGCACGAAGCGTGCCAGAAGCGCTCGCATCGCTGACTACAAACTCTAAAGTCAGTGCCATTCCACTTAAAACTCTATGCTTTGCAAACTAGAGACGCCAGCAATATCCGTCAGATTGTATTGCAGGGGCGTAATCGCAATATAGTTTTCCTTAACGGCTTGAACATCGGTAGCTAAATCGGGGGGAAGATGGGAATGGGGGGGTTGTTCTATATCTTCAATCACTTCACCGGCTAACCAATAATAGGTTTTACCCCGTGGATCAACTCGTTTCTCAAAGGTGTCGAAATAGCGACGAATTCCTTGGCGGGTAACCTTAACCCCAGCAATTTCCGCCTGACTCACGGGCGGTACATTGACATTGAGTAACATGACTTTGGCTAGGGGTTGCTGAGAGAGTCGCTCAATCAGGCTTTTGGCGAACGTGGCGGCAACATGAAACTCTTTTGATGTGTAGCTAGTCAGACTAAAGGCAATACTGGGAATTCCTTCTAAAACCCCTTCCATGGCGGCGGAAACCGTGCCAGAGTAAAGGATATCGGTTCCCAAGTTAGAACCGTGGTTAATCCCCGATAGAACTAAATCGGGAGGACTATCAATTAAGGCTCCCAATGCTAACTTTACACAATCTGAGGGAGTTCCAGAACAAGACCAAGCTTTAACCGCCGGGTGAAAAATCGTATCAACCGCTTCGGCGCGAATGGGATCATGGAGGGTTAAACCGTGACCTGTTGCCGATCGCTCTCGATCTGGACAAACGACGGTAACATCATGACCCGCTTGTGCCAGTGTATCAGCCAAGGTGCGAATCCCCAAGGCAAAAATTCCGTCATCGTTGCTGATCAGCAATTTCATCAAATTCAGTGTGACTCCTGACTACTTACTCATTGAACGAACTATCCCCTTGTACTTCCAGTAATTCTTCCCAAGAACAACCAAACGTTTCCTTTATCCTGCACACAGTATCCATGTTGACTTTGCCCAAGGATTGCAGGGCGTAACGCCTAACGGTGCTATAGGTGACACCAGAACGCAAGCTCAATTCGTTGAGGCTCCAGTCTTTTTCCTGACACAGCTCTTTAACTCTGACTCTAACTCGGTACATATCCTTTAGCTTATGAGCATTTATGTACCAGAACTAGAGGTTAAATGCTACAGCTTAAACGCTTAAGCGTTGACGAATAAGTTTTGACGCTATAGTATATAATCATCTTTGGCAAACAAAAAAAGCAACTGATGCCAACAGTTCCCCTGGAAATCATGTTTGATCTGCCGCCAGAACCTACGAACTCGGAAGATCTGTAGACCTAACCTCCTTCCTTTCCCGACGAAGGAAGGGGGAGATCATTACACCAAATCTGATGAAGTCACTCTCTTCTTAACTTGGGTACTTTTCCTTCTACCCTTTCTGCTCTCTGCCTTGTCCTAACCCAAACGGGGGTAGTTAACCCGGATTTAGTATTACTTATGGTACAGCATAAGCCCTACCAAAAAACCGATAATTAAGCCTGACGTGTGACCTGTGAAACTTACTTGAGGAATTGATAGGTCAAAGATAACTTGAAAGGCAATAATAAATAAAATAAACCGCAAACGACGAGAGGCTAAACGCGATTTTTCGCGCCGCCATCCCTGAAGTAAAATAGCCGCCGTTGCGCCCACAATCCCCATCACGGAACCGGATGCCCCAACTACAAATTGCGCCTCAGAGTATCCGAAATGAGTGGCTAGAGATACTACCAACATCGAACCAACACCACTACTGAGGTAAAGTAGTAAATATCGCCACCCAGAAAGCGCATATTCGACAAAGGGTCCGAGGATATACAGACCCAGCATATTCATTAATAGATGCAGAAATCCAAAGTGCAAAAATGTTGAGGTTAATAACCGCCACCAAGCACCGTCGAGAACTTCCTCTGGTACTAATGCGCCAAGTTTGTATAAAACTTGCGGATTTTCACTTCCGCCAAAGTTAATTTCCAATCCAAATACAATCAGGTTTAATCCAATAATTGCCCAAGTCGTATAGGCTCTAGAACCTAGAAACCGTTCTCTGGAACCGTATCGCATCTGATGTTGGAGATTGAGTGTAAGTCGCGCTAAAATCTGCTGAGAATATTGAGTCAAAACAGCATCAGGGTTGACAGGTGACTGGGATAAACGAGCTTGAATCGCATGGCGGTAGAGTCCAGTATGGCGGTTAGAAATAGCCAATAGTTGCTGACGCGCCTCCTCTACGTCTCCCGCCGCCCAATCTGCTGTAGCCAGCCAAAATTGGCGAATGTACTTTGGATAAAATGCTAAAGATCCAGTGAGCAATTGGACGACTTGGGCTTTTTGACCGCAAAAGGCAAAGGCAAATAAATACGCTTGACTCTGATTGATGCCGCGATCGCTCCGTTCTAAGATACGTTCAAACTGATCAACTTGGGTGAGCAAACGATTTAAGTCCCCCATCTCTGCCAACGCTCTCAGGTAGTACAGGATCAGACTGGGATCATGTTCCAGCGCGGTCTGTGGTACGTTGGTTTCAATCCACTCCCGCAACTCTTGCCAACGCGCCTCCATTTTATAGAGAGTGGCGATGGTATGTCGCACCAGAGGGCGATTGGTGGTTTTGTAGCGGTTAATAATCGCCGTGGCTTCAACCGTTGAACCCTGCTTCAATTGTTCAAGCGTGTCCAATAATTCAGCAAATTGACGCCAATTCTGGGCGGGGTGTAGCCAACAGAGGAGTTTACCCAGTCGGCTAGCTGCACCAAAGCGTTCCTGATATGCCAGTTGATTCATGAGTCTAAATCCCAGAATCGGCATTAAAATCAACAACCCCCATAACCCCCCACCAATCCAGCCTGCATTCTCTGGAGTGAGGACATACAAGACACCTGTTGTGGCTAACACCAAGCCGGAAACAATCATCCAGCTACGGATGTACACGGCTGAATCCGAAACACTAGCACGGCGAATTCCAACGATAATGTTCAGAATGCAGGAGGTGCAGACAATCCATAGGAGTAACTGATTAATATCCATCAACGGTGATTGGCGATCGGGTTGGGAGAAGTAGGCGAAGTCCACCTTTTCAACGATAACCCGATCCAAGACGCGATCGCGGTTGTGGGAATTATCGGGTTCGGGGTTGTAGGGGCGAGTCGCTGAGCAACTATTGAGGTGTGATCATTAACCTGTCTCGACTCGCCCCAGTCTAAATGCAGAGGGTTTGAATTGACGGTATCATGGGTCGGGCGATCCGATAAAATTGATAAATTGGTTTTTCTATTTTAATACAGCGGGTCGCCCCTACAGATGTTGGCAAACTCCATAGACAATTAACGATGACTCAACCGCAAATCTCTCCCTACGGTTCCTGGAACTCTCCCATCGCAGCCGAACTTATTGTGGCGGGTACGATTGGCTTGGGGAGTATCGCCCTAGATGGTACGGATACCTACTGGATAGAAGCACGACCCATGGAAGCCGGACGTAATGTAATTGTACGACGTCAGGCGAATGGCGCGATCGCAGATATTACTCCCTCTCCCTTTAATGTGCGTACTCGCGTTCATGAATATGGTGGTGGTGCTTACGCGGTTAAGGATGGGATTATTTATTTTGCCAATTATCAGGATCAGCGTCTTTACCAGCAGACGGGTGATACAGAACCTCAACCCATCACCCCAGAGTCAGGCAGAACTCTCCGCTATGCTGATCTGATAAGTGATTCTCAGCGACAACGGCTGATTGCTGTGCGTGAAGATCACAGCAGTGAAGGTGCAGAACCCGTTAACACGTTAGTCAGTATTCCTTTAAACAATAGTGACGCTATCCAAATTATCGCTTCAGGACATGACTTCTACGCCTCACCCCGTTTGAGTCCCGATGGTTCTCAGTTAACCTGGTTGAGTTGGAATCATCCTAATATGCCATGGGATGGGACACAACTCTGGGTGGCGCCGATTCAAGGGGATGGATTACTCAGTGAAGCTAAATGTATTGCAGGTGGAGTGGAGGAGTCAATCTTTCAACCGGAATGGTCACCCGATGGCACATTATACTTCGTTTGTGATCGGACTGGCTGGTGGAATCTGTATCGCTGGAATCAGCAAGCAGTAGAACCTGTGTGTGAAATGGAGGCGGAGTTTGGTCTTCCCCAGTGGGTGTTTGGTATGTCTACTTATGGCATTTCATCGCGCGATCGCCTAATCTGTGCTTATACTGTCCAAGGTCGATGGCGTTTAGGGAGTATCGATCTCCAGACGAAACAATTCAACCCGATTGAAACCCCTTATACCAGTATTTCATCGGTGCAGGTAACAAAGGATCGCGTTGTCTTTATTGGTGGTTCCGCTACCGAACCCACCGCCGTGGTACAGATGGACGTAGCTAGCCAACAGATAGAGGTTCTGCGTCAATCGACAACATTAGAGATAGATAAAGGATACCTCTCCATACCTGAGGCGATCGCATTTCCTACCGAAAACGGTAAAACGGCTTACGGCTTCTTCTATCCCCCGCAAAATAAAGACTATCAAGCACCCGAAACCGAGAAACCGCCTCTGATTGTCAAAAGTCATGGTGGACCAACTGCATCCACATCCAGTACCTTTAATCTAAAGATTCAATATTGGACAAGTCGCGGCTTTGCCTTCTTAGATGTTAACTATGGCGGAAGTACAGGGTATGGACGCGAGTATCGCCAACGCCTCCAGAATCAATGGGGAATTGTGGATGTTGATGACTGCGCCAATGGTGCAAAGTACCTGGCGGAACAAGGATTCGTCGATGGAGAACGGTTAGCGATCGCAGGCGGTAGCGCTGGGGGGTATACTACCTTAGCCGCCCTTACCTTCCGGGATGTGTTTAAAGCTGGGGCGAGTTATTACGGCGTCAGCGACTTAGAAACCTTAGCCACCGATACCCATAAATTTGAATCCCGTTACCTGGATGGATTAATTGGTGCTTATCCAGAACGCCAAGACTTGTACAAAGCGCGATCGCCGATTCATTTTACCGACAAATTGTCCTGTCCGGTGATTTTTTTCCAAGGGTTAGAGGATAAAGTGGTTCCCCCCAACCAAGCCGAGACGATGGTGGAGGCGTTAAAAGCAAAGGGATTACCCGTAGCATACATCACCTACCCCGAAGAACAGCATGGATTCCGACGGGCTGAGAACATCAAGCGCACCTTGGAAGCCGAGTTATTCTTTTATTCACGGATATTCGGGTTTGAGTTAGCCGAACCCATTGAACCCGTCGCGATCGACAATTTTTAACCCCTATTTTATCGGGAAATTCAACTGTAGGGGCGGGTTTAGGGATTCAATTAAGGCGAAAGTAATACCATATCATCCAAAACCCGCCCTTCCCCAGGATTGCTGTCGGAGGATGTCACCGGAACTTGCTAACCTAGAACCATTAGTACTCAACAATTTATCTCAGAGGGTTCAGCCATGAGTAACCGGGAAACCCGAAAACTTGTCCGTCAGGAAACCCAAGCCCTTGCCCGTGAAGTCAAAACCCAAGCTACCATTTTAGGCGGACTCGTCGCGGCGATGTGGGGTTTAGAACTCATTGATTTAGTTATTTTCCAAGGCGCACTCGACGGTTATGGTATTTTACCCCGGACAATTATTGGGTTAAGGGGTATCCTATTTGCCCCGTTTCTCCATGGGGGTTTACCTCACCTAATTGCCAATACTATCCCCTTTCTCACCCTCGGCTGGTTCGTCATGTTACAAAAAACCAGCGACTTTTTTATTGTCACCGCCATCACCATGGTTGTTAGCGGTTTAGGGGTATGGCTGATTGGTTCTCCCGGTGTTCACATTGGCGCTAGCGGTCTAGTTTTTGGCTATCTGGGTTTTCTGCTATTGCGCGGCTATTTTCAACGCAATATTCCCTCTATTTTACTTTCACTGATCGTCGGATTTCTCTATGGAGGCGCAATTTGGGGTGTTTTACCAACGGTTCCTGGTGTATCCTGGGAAGGGCATTTATTTGGTTTTATTGGTGGAATCATTGCGGCACGCCTATTGTCTCAGCGTAAGGGATGAGGAATGGGAAAGATGGGGAAGATGGGGAAGATGAGGGAGATGGGGAAGATGGGGGAGATGGGGGAGATGGGGTTGTAGAGACGTTCCGGTGGAACGTCTGGAAGATGAGGACATTAATTCAAAACTGGATCAGGGCGGGTTTAGTTACCTTTGGGTTAAGTAAGAAACGATAATAGTGAAAACCGCCCCTACACACCGCCGCCGAATGACGTGAAAGGTCAATACTTTCCCAATTATTAATGGCAAAACAAAAATTTCCTTATTTGGTTGGTTCTAAATGGACAGCGACGCAACAAACCTGGGGTTGGCGACATTTTCAAGTAGTTAACCGCAAAAATCAGGGTCAATGGGTTTTTGCCGAAATGGTGGCATCCTGTGACACGACTGTTCGCTTTTGGTTAAATGCTAAACAGCTTAAAGACCGTTCTTTGTGGAAACCAGGTTGGCAGTCTTTACAAGAAATGAAGGAAATAGAAGAGGATGAATTATAAAGTGAGAGGTTGGCTGGAGGGAAAAAACAGTTCAATGAATACTCAATAGGATAGAAATATCCCGATCCTATTAAAATATTGTTGCTCAGGTAAGGTCTTATGAAAAATCATTCGTCAAAGTTGATTGTTGCTTTAGCTTTCATCATTTTCCCGCTAAGTTGCGCTGCTTCTAGTAGTGGTAGAATTTGCCAGTATAATCCTGATTCTGGAAAACCTAATCCTTTGGGAATGAGGTCATATATTACCATTACAGAAGACGAGGGAAGTACAATTGTTACTTATGAACAGTTTCCCTCAACTGTTGATGAAAATGTTACGCTGACAACGAAACGGGAACTCACGTTTCATGATACTCCCTTGGACACAGCGCGGGTTATTCTCCTGCAAAACAAAAATTACTATTCTGAGTTAGTGGGGTATGATGACCCTGAAGGTTTTGCTCCTGTTAATGAAGTACTAACCTGTGAGTCAAAGTGATGGGAGGTTACATTTGAATATCTAAAGGAAAAATGAGCGTAGTCGAAGGGTCAATTGTAGGGGCGGTTTTAACCACTATAGGGGCGGGTTTAACCACCGTAGGGGCGGGTTTAGCCACTGTAGGGGCGGGTTTAGCCACTGTAGGGGCGGGTTTAGCCACTAAAGCTAGCTTGTACCAATAGATGAACAACAAAACCCGCCCTTGCTTGTTACCAATAGATGAACAACAAAACCCGCCCTTGCTTGTACCAATAGATGAACAACAAAACCCGCCCTTGCTTGTTACCAATAGATGAACAACAAAACCCGCCCTTGCTTGTTACCAATAGCTGAACAACAAAACCCCCCCTTGCTTGTATACCAATAGCTGAACAACAAACCCCCCCCTTGCTTGTTACCAATAGATGAACAACAAAATCCGCTCTTATTTACAAGGCTAAGATGTATAAATAAGTCAATCTAATCACATGAAAAGGTTATTGATTACAGGTGTTAGTGGATTTTTGGGTTGGCATACTTGCCAGTTGTCAAAACGAGAATGGAATGTCTATGGAACTTGCCTTTCTAAATCTGCCAATAGTCCAGACATAAACATACTAAAAGTTGATTTAACCAATTTCCAGCAACTCAAACAGATTTTTCAAGACATTCAACCCGACGCGGTTATTCATACAGCTGCTCAATCTAGCCCCAATTTTTGCCAAATGCACCCCCAGGAAACGGAAGCAATAAATGTTACAGCATCTGGGGATATCGCGGGGCTGTGTGCGGATTATGGTATTCCTTGTATATTTACCTCCACTGACCTAGTATTCAATGGTTTAAATCCACCTTATCGGGAAACTGATCCGGTTTCGCCAATTAGTTATTATGGAGAGCAAAAAGTTAGGGCTGAAAATCTGATGTTAACCCGTTATCCTCAGACAGCAATTTGCCGAATGCCGTTAATGTTTGGTCAGGCGACACCAACGGCAATCAGCTTTATTCAGCCATTTATAGAAACGTTACAAGCGGGAAACGAGTTAAAGTTATTTGTTGATGAATTTCGCACACCCGTGAGTGGAACCACCGCAGCGAAAGGGTTATTGTTAGCCCTCGATAACGTTCAAGGCTACCTGCATCTGGGGGGAAAAGAGCGGATATCACGTTACGAATTTGGGTGTCTGCTGGTTGATGTGTTACGATTACCCAAGACTGGATTAAACTCTTGTAGACAAGCAGAGGTAAAAATGGCAGCGCCACGACCTCCAGATGTTTCCTTGGATAGTTCCAAAGCATTTGCGTTAGGATATAATCCTTTACCCTTGCAAGAAGAATTAGAGGCATTGCGGGGGAGCCTTATCTGACTTATATGCCCATATACTGTAGGGACGCCAAGCTGACATCTGTGTCAATTTCTCAACAATCTCCAATACCTTGAGACAGACCCCTCCCTAACCCTCCCCTTGGCAAGGGGAGGGAACTCAACTGGCTTTAGTTTCGCCCTTATTCGTTGACTTTATTCTTCTTTCTTGAGTGTTCTTGCTTGAGTCCAACTCCAAAGCCTAATGCGGCGGCTGAACCCAGGAGTGTGAGGGGTTCAGGAACAGAAGGAAGTTTAGTCAGTTGGTAGGGTACATCTGCGTCGAGATCTCCATTTACCAACAGTGCGTCTCCGCTTCTCGTACCGCCAATCTCTTGGGGAAGTGGCAGTATGTTGAATAGAGTGAGACTCTGAGTCTGCTGTGCAGAATTGCTGAACAGAATTTGGGAACCATTACTTTCAAATTCACCCTGATCAAAGATGAGATCCCCCAACTCTAGAGAAACCGACTCAATTACATCCATTGAATCGTTTGTGGTGAAAGAACCTGCAACTGCATCTATTGTTGTTGGACTATCACCCAGTATGTCTGCATTAACTTCGATATCATGGATATCTACACTAAATTTCATTGAAGCAGCTGTAGCGGGGGATACATTAACCAGATTAGCGGCAGCAGTAGCAGCAGTAGTGGTAGCTACCGTTAATGCAGCAAGCCACGGTGAGTAACTAAATTTCATAAATTGGAAACCCTGTAGTAAGTGAAACAACTGTGACAATTAAATGAATAATAAAGGAATGTTTCCTCTATCTGTAGGAGTATTTATAAGACCATACTCATTTGTATTTGTCAAGTCAATTTCATCTATTATTCTTTACATAAATATAATTAATAATTTTAATATTACACGGTTTTTGTATTGTAAGTTACATTTAATGTCTATGATTAGGAGCTTTAACTCAATTAACTAACAAAATTTATGTCTAGGTATTTATTCAGTGAGGGGATAGAGTCATAATTTCTACAGGTATTCGGAAGATAATTTTGGCGAAGTGAGATAAGCCGAACTTAAATTTAAGCGATCGCGGCAACTCTTGCCAGAAAACTGGCACAAAGCCAAAGCGCCTGTAAAACTGGGCTAGGCGTGTTCCTAAGCATTCCAGATAGAGGGGGTGGCTGGCTTGACGAATCAGATGCTGCGTCAGCAAGCTTCCCAAACCGCGATCGCGCCACTCTGGGGCGACAACTAAACTCCCTAACTCCTGGGCGTCAGCAAACTGGCGTAACTGTCCACAAGCCACCACCTGTCCCTCGCATTCAATCACCCAGAATTGCTGCCATCGTAACTGAGTCGGATCAAGTTTTGCCCCCAGTACCAATCGGAAAATCGCGCCCCGATCCCCAGAAGAGGCGCGTCGGAGGGTACAGTTGGCGGGTAGAGACGGCTGACTTGTATGCATGTAGGATGATTTATGGTGCGATCGCTGATTTTAATGGTTCGAGAGTACCCGAAACCTGATACATTTACCGAGTATCGGCTCTTCAATTTTATGGATTGACTATGAAAGTCTTGGTTATTGGTGGCGATGGTTATTGTGGGTGGGCAACCGCCCTGCATCTATCCAAAAAAGGATACGACGTCGGGATTATGGATAACCTGGTGCGCCGTCACTGGGATATGAAACTGGGTGTAGAAACCCTGACGCCAATTGCACCGATTCAACACCGTATCCAACGTTGGCAGGATCTGACGGGTAAATCCATTGACTTGTTCGTGGGTGATATCACCGACTACGATTTCCTGATTAAATCCCTGCATCAGTTTGAACCGGAGGCAATTGTTCACTTTGGCGAACAACGGTCTGCCCCATTCTCGATGATTGACCGCGAACATGCGGTACTAACTCAGGTGAATAATGTCGTAGGGACATTAAATATTCTTTACGCCATGCGACAAGACTTCCCCGATTGCCATTTGGTCAAACTGGGGACGATGGGTGAATACGGCACGCCGAATATCGATATCGAAGAAGGCTACATCACCATCGAGCATAATGGGCGCAAAGATACCTTACCGTATCCAAAACAACCCGGTAGCTTCTACCACCTGAGCAAAGTCCACGATAGCCATAATATCCACTTTGCTTGCAAGATTTGGGGACTCCGGGCAACGGATCTGAATCAGGGTGTCGTCTATGGTGTCAAAACCGAAGAAACGGGAATGGATGAGATGCTGATTAACCGCCTCGACTATGATGGCGTTTTCGGTACTGCCTTAAACCGTTTCTGTATCCAGGCGGCGGTGGGTCATCCCTTGACAGTATACGGTAAAGGGGGACAAACCCGAGGCTTCTTAGATATTCGGGATACCGTGCGTTGTGTCGAACTCGCGATCGCGAATCCGGCTGATCCCGGTCAATTCCGCGTATTTAACCAGTTCACGGAAATGTTCAGTGTGGGCGACTTAGCCGTGATGGTGAAAAATGCTGGAACCCATTTGGATATCGATGTGGACATTAAGCACCTCGATAACCCACGAGTTGAGTTAGAACAGCATTATTTCTACGCCAAAAATACTTGCCTGTTAAGTTTAGGACTCCAACCCCATTACCTCTCTGATTCCCTGATTGATTCCTTACTAAACTTTGCCAGCAAGTACAAGCACCGTGTAGATGAAAAACAAATCTTACCCAAGGTGTCTTGGCGGCGCTAAAGCTCTTGACTATCGGTTCAGGATTCAGGACTATGGTAGGGAAGACATAAAACATCAACGGGAAAAAATAGGGGTTGCGATGGTTTATCGTCCTGTTTTTTCAACCCAATTCGGTCTAGAACAGCCCAGGATAATCACTGAACTAATGGTTTCGGTAAGAGGAACTAGAAACTCTTGGTTTCCTCTTACCCTATCTCATCTTTCCCTGGAAATAGCCAGATTTTCATAGCTTGTCATGATGATAAAATCGGCAATTCTTCTCGTGTTTGTCGTCTTACCCGGTTTCGCTGCATCGGTTCTCAGTGCCTATTATCTTTTCCCAGAATGGGTAGCATTAGAGCGTCACCAAAGATATTATCAACAGTTGTCTGAATCTCCATCTTCGACAATGCGGGATTTATCCATTGCCCAAGCCGCAGAAAATAGACATCGAATTAACTGTTTTGCTGAAGGTGTGGGCGTTTTACTAGGGGGAATTATCGCGGCGATTGGGATTCATGGACTCTGTACCTTACCGCCCAAAAACGCTGAAGATCCTTAGTTGTTCTAAATGTCGCCATCAAGGTGAGGATAAATGGTACTGAAATTTTGGCTGGTATATAAGGATTTCGACGATCCAAAAAGGTTGATTTTAGTGCCATTGAGGTTAGGACAGATATAATGGCTGAGACCCTATACCAGTAACAACCCTCCTACCTGGTTGGTGAGCCTGTCGAACCACTGCCTCCTGCCTCCTACCGTTTGCAATACCACTCCGCACACAGTCACACGATTATGCGAATTGCCTTATTCACTGAAACTTTTTTGCCTAAAGTTGATGGGATTGTCACGCGACTGCGGCACACGGTTGACCATTTACAACGCAATGGTGACCAGGTTCTGGTTATTTGTCCTGATGGGGGACTCACAGAACACAAAGGTGCCAAAATTTATGGCGTTTCGGCTTTTCCATTACCTTTATATCCCGAACTCAAACTGGCATTACCTCGACCCGCGATTGGCATAGCGTTAGCTGAATTTAAGCCGGATGTAATTCATGTGGTGAATCCGGCGGTATTAGGGTTAGGGGGACTCTATTATGCTAAAGCGATGCAAATTCCTTTAATCGCGTCCTATCATACTCATTTACCCCAGTATCTTCAGCATTATGGGTTAGGGATGTTAGAACCGGTGATGTGGGAATTAATTAAGGCAAATCACAACCAAGCCCAGCTTAATTTATGTACCTCGACGGCGATGGTGGAGGAATTGAGAGGGCACGGGATTGAACGATTGGATTTGTGGCAACGGGGGGTAGATACAGAGACATTTCGTCCCAGTTTGGCGTCTGAGGACATGCGATCGCACTTGTCCCAAGGACACCCGGAAAGCCCATTGCTGCTTTATGTGGGGCGTTTGTCGGCGGAAAAGGAAATTGACCGGATCAAGCCAGTTCTGGAATCGATTCCCGGTGCGCGTTTGGCATTAGTGGGCGATGGACCTCATCGCAGCGCCTTGGAAAAACATTTTGCTGGAACCCCCACCCATTTTGTCGGGTATCTGACAGGTGAAGCCTTAGGTTCTGCCTTTGCGTCGGCGGATGCGTTTATTTTCCCCTCCCGTACCGAAACTTTGGGATTAGTTTTACTCGAAGCGATGGCGGCGGGGTGTCCGGTAGTGGCGGCGCGTTCTGGGGGAATTCCCGATATCGTCACCGATGGGGTAAACGGCTACCTATTTGACCCCAGGGATGAACAAGGCGCGATCGCGGCGACTCAACGTCTGTTCCAGGAACAAACCGAACGGGAAACCTTACGAGAAAACGCCAGGGCGGAAGCCGAACAGTGGAGTTGGTCAGCCGCAACCCGTCAGTTACAACAGTATTATCAGAGTGTGGTGTTGTCGCGATCGCTCTTACCTGCGGCTTGATTAGGGGCTGCTGAATAAGTCTTGTGGTGGGAATAGGCAACACCTCGACTTGCAATCAGAGGGTGGTAGGGGTACGGCATTGCCGTGCCCTCTTATATAGCTGCTATATAGCAGTTCCAAATGAAACGTGAAAATATTACCCATCCCAAACCCTCCTCTTAGCAAGGGGAGGGCAAGGGTGGGGTTCACAACTCAAATGAAAACGCTATATCTCTCCAACTATTATTATTATTTAATAAACTAGCTCCTAAAGATTTAAATACCAAATCTTTAGAAGCCAATACACCTAAACTATCCTTAATAAAATCATAACACTGAATCACCGAGTTTGGTGTTGTAAAATGCTTGATTTTGTGTGAAATTTCCTCAACCTAATCTGTCTTTGATCAAAAAAAATTACTAACTACAATGGCAAATGATATAGCTCGCTTCTTTTCGGGAGCGAGTAAGCTGTTCGGCATTTAAACCTTAATATCAATAATGGGGAAATCTTTGTAGTGCGAGCATCTTGCTCGCTACTAATACCCAATTTAAATGCATGACAGCTTATGACCAATGATCAATCAAACAGGTAACTCAATCACAAACTCTGTACCTTGCCCTAATAACGATTTACAATGGATCTCACCCTGATGTCGCTGCACAATACTGGTGTGGGCAACCGATAAACCTAATCCTGTGCCTTGACCAATGGTTTTGGTAGTAAAAAATGGGTCAAATATGCGCGGTTTAATCTGATGATCAATCCCGACGCCATTGTCAGTAATCAGAATAATAATTTTATGGATATCCGGTTGCTCCTGAATCGTGATCAAATCCGTGCAAATCCGAATCTTAGGGACAAAAAGTTTATCCTGCTGCATTCGTTCTTCTAAAGCATCAATTGCATTACTCAAAATATTGATAAAGACCTGATTCAAATCTCCAGGATAGCAATTAATTAAGGGCAGATCATCATACTCTCGCATCACCCGAATCGCGGCTCGGTTCGGCTGTTTTCTCAGGCGATGTTGTAAGATCATCAGGGTGCTTTCGATACCTTGGTGAATATCAGCTTTTTTGTAGTCCGATTCATCTAAACGGGAGAAGTTTCGCAGAGATTGAACGATGCCCTGAATTCTTGCCGCTCCCTCTTGCATGGAATTTAATAATTTTACAAAGTCTTGCTCAATAAAATCGAGTTCTCTCTCAACAATATAGTCTTGAATTTCCTGAGGAGGTGTTGGATAAAATTGACCGTAGAGGTAAATTAGCTGCAAAAGATCACGGATATACATCCGGGCGGGGTTAATATTGCCAGCAATGAAGCTAACCGGATTATTAATTTCATGAGCAATCCCAGCAACTAACTGACCCAAGGATGCCATTTTTTCCTGGTGGATGAGTTGAACTTGGGTTTGTTTCAATTCGCTGATGGTGAGTTCTAAAGTTTCGGCTTTTTCGCGCAGTTTAGCTTCACTGAGGCGTAAGTCCGATTCTGCTTGTTTACGGGGGGTGATGTCGGTGACGCGGACTAAATGGAGGGTTTTATCCGCCACTTGAATTCGCTTGACAGCTAAATTTCCCCAAAATAACCGTCCTTTTTTGCTCACATATTCTATCTCTCGACTCCAAAATCCATACATCTGAATTTCATCGACGATAGAATCTAAGTCATCGGGATGAAATGGTTCTTTTTGAAGCGTCTGTCCTTCGATATTTAATAATTCAGCTTTGTTCGTGACTTCAAATAACTCGATTGCCCGTTGGTTGCAGTCTAGAGTTAAAAGGGTGTCTGGGTCAACTAAAAAAATAGCATCGGCTGATTCATTGAAAATCGCTTGCCATAAATCCCGCGCCCGGATAATTTCTGCCTCGGCGTGTTTCCGTAGAGTAATGTCTCGGACAATAGCAATAATTTCATTGGGATTACAGGCAATAATCCGTGCTTCATAGGCGCTGAGTTGCCCGTTAATTGTTAATTGATACTCACAGGTTTGGAGTTGACCGGAAAGGATAGCCTGCTGGGATGCTTGCTGTAGTCGTTGGGCTACGTCTGGCGGCAAAATATCCTGGGGTTTTTTACCGATAAATACCTCGGGTGGCGCAACCGGAACAATACTTTGAGCAGGTTTGAAGTCAACAAATGTACCATCCGCACGATAGCGGAACATCATGTCAGGAATGGCATCTAATAAGGCTTGATTGGTATCCGCCACTTTTTGCAATTTGGCTTTAATATGTTGGCGCTGGGTAATATCGAGAATGATGCCATCCCAGATTAGCGTCCCGTCAGACAGGCGCATCGGTTTAGCTTTTCCCTGACACCAGCGAATTGTCCCAGATGAGGTTAGAATTCGCCATTTCATACACCAGGATTCTAAGGTTTTAGCAGAATGGTTTATGGACGCCACATAAGCACTGTAATCATCGGGGTGAATCCTATCCCAGATTAATTGAGGGTTGTCTTGAACCGCTTCGGGTTCTAATTCAAAGAGTTCCCGAACGCCAGAACTGATGTAGGTAAATTGATGACTACCATCAGGATATTGATAATATTGATAAATTACGCCCGGTATCGTTTCGGTCAGCTTTTGGAATCGCGCCTCGGACTGGGATAAAGCGGCTTCTGCTTGTTTCAGTGCGGTAATGTCCCGTTGTACCCCGATAAAATGGGTGACGTTTCCATCACTATCTCGTACTGGGGAAATTGATACGTTATTCCAAAATAGTGTACCGTCTTTCCGATAGTTTCGCAGGGTGACATGACAATCTCGTTTTTCCCGGAGGGCTTGGCGTATTTCCTGCAATTCGGGTTGATGGGTGTCTTGTCTCTGGAGAAAGCGGCAATTTTGACCGAGAAGTTCGGCTGGGGAGTAACCCGTCATCCGCTTAAAACTCGGGTTAACGTAAACAAGGGGATGATCAGGAGCTTGAGCATCTGTAATCACGATACCATTACTCGCCGCCGCGATCGCACGTTCGAGCAGGTGTAATTTTTCTTCGGTCTGTTTGCGGGCGGTGATATCATGAGCAACGGTATAAATTAACCCTTCTTCTACTACTGGCGTCGCACTCCAGAGTAACCAACGATAGGAGCCATCTTTACAGCGATAACGATTCTCAAAGTTAATTGTAGAAACGCTATTATTGATCAGCTTTTGCGCTTGCTGTTGAGTGGCATCTTGATCATCGGGATGGACAAAATTTAGATAAGGTTGACTCAAGAGTTCCGAGATAGAGTAACCCAATGTCGTTTCCCAAACGGGATTTAACTGTTTAAAATAGCCATCAAATCCAGCAATACAGAGCAGATTCATGGAAAGGTTAAAGAAACGCTGCTGTTGATGTTCTGGTAGGTGTAGGGGTGGAGCAAGAATTTGGAAATTTTCGCTAATTTTATCCGCGTCGCATTGACAGGCGAACTCTAATTGATTTGATGGTGGTTGAGTATATTGTCCATTTCCGTTTTCGTCCGGAATCAGGGATTTAAATTTAGGGATGAGAGAGTGGTAAAATTCATCCTTATCTTCCCATCTTTGTTTCTTCTCTACTCCTTGATTTTCCTGATTCCGCACCTGTTGACGGGCAATGGCATAGCGCAGGGAGCGCATAAGTTGGGAATTATCGAATTCTCCTTTAATTAAATAATCCTGAACCCCGGCTTGAATCAGTTGAAATGCTAACGTTTCATCCTCTGCCGCACCGAGGACAACAATGGGAATTTCGGCATGGGTTGGGCTTTCTCCACTATACTCCTGAAGTCGCGCGATCGCATCCAGCCACTGTGCTTGGATAGTATCATGAATTTCTAAAGGGTAATCAGATTTTTCGCTCTCCTGAACACCTTCTGTCTTCTTTCCCCTTGATATCAGACACAAATCGAATAAAATAATATCAATTTCATCTTGCTGCAAACGTTCTAGGGCTGCATTAATACTTGCCACCTGAATTAGCGATGCCTGTGGATTCTGATTATCCAGTAAAATGGCTTGAATCTGTTGGACGATTGCGGGGTCATTTCCCACGAACAAAACTTGCCAAGCTGTAGTATTTGTATGTGTTGGGATTTGGCTAATCATCTGGCATTGTTTAAACTAAATTGAAAAAATAATGCTGACAGTTCAGTCGTTCACGGTAATGTAAACGCTGACGTGATCCGCACACACAGCACAAAATCGATCATTTATCGATCATTTAGAGAACGGCACGATAGCAGCGTAAAAAATCTCAATAGATGCTTCGCTCAAAACTCGGTGATATGATGTCCAGACTCATCACCCCTTTTATAACAACTTATTAAATTAAGACACGATAACCGTGTAAAAGTTGTATGAACATAAATATTAAGCTATTAGTCATCTATCTCAATGCATATTCTAAAACACTAACCTGTTATGAATTGTTATAAAAAGTTAGGTATTTGGGGAGGAGCAGCAAAATAATGGATGTAGAGGAAGCGCTGATCCTGATCGATCAAAGCCTTCAACCGGAAGGCTTAACCGATACACAAGAGCTGATCTTCCGACAATGTTGGCAGGGTAAGAGCTACTATGACATCGCCCAAGAGTTTGATTATGATGCGGGGTACTTGCGGATTGCGGGTTCACAGCTTTGGCAACAACTCAGTCGTGCGTTTGGAGAAAAAACCACCAAAGCGAATCTACAATCAGTGCTGCGGCGTAGAATGAATGCGACTGCGCCATCGTTTATCCTCAATCCATCCTCAACTCAACCCGACTATCCGGGAAGTCCTGTTTCTTGTCAATCCCCCTTTTATATCCAACGCCCTCCCATTGAATTAGAGTGTTGCACTGAACTGGTGCAACCGGGAGCGTTACTGCGAATCAAAGCGCCAGAACGGATGGGAAAAACCTCACTATTGGGGTATCTACTCAATTTTGCTAAAAACCAAGGCTACAACACCATTTGCTTGAGCTTTCAACAAGCTGATAATGTAGCGATGAACGATTTAAATAGTTTTCTGCGTTGGTTTTGCAAAAGTATCAGTTGGCGGCTGGAGTTAGCGCCTAAGTTGGAAGAGTATTGGGATATGGAGCCAGGGTTGGCAAAGTCAAACTGTACTCGATACTTTGAGAAGTATATATTACCTCAGTTTAACGCGCCGTTAGTCATGGTATTGGATGATTTAGAGCAAATCTTTGTTTATCCTCAGATTGCTCAAGAGTTTCTGCCTTTATTACGAGTGTGGCATGAATATGCCAATGAGTCAGAAATTTGGGAATCGTTACGCATCGTTGTGGCTCATTCGACGGAAGTGTATGTACCAATGAGAGTGAATCAATCTCCATTTAATGTCGGGTTTCCGATGAGTTTATCGGAGTTTGATGCTCAACAGATACAGGCGTTGGCACAAGCTTATGGGTTGAACTTGGCAGACACGGAAATTGAACAACTGATGGCAATGGTGGGAGGATATCCTTATCTGGTTCAACTGGCTCTTTATACTTTGGATCATGACAATATAACGTTAGCGCAGTTATTACAAGAGGCGCTGACAGCATCAGGGATTTATAATGGTCATCTGCGACGGTTAGCCAGTTTGATTACGACACCTCAGTTAGCTGATGCGGTGAGACAAGTGATGGGTGCGGATGAGACGGTTTTAAGTGATTCCTGTTTGGCTTATAAATTAAATAGTTTAGGCTTGATTAAGTTGCAGGAAAATAAAGCGACGCCGAGTTGTGAGTTATACCGTCAGTATTTTGGCGCTTGGCGAGGTTCCTCGTAGGGGAAAGGTGCGTTACGCTGCGCTAACGCACCCTACTGCTAAACCTGCCCTTCAAATTATCGGTCAAACCCGCCCCTACAGATGATCGGGTCGCCCTTTTTTGAGGTTAAAAGTAGGTATAGAATCTGTTTAGTTTATCTGTCACGAAATTCTGATCATCCAACTGAATATAAGGCTAAGGTTCCCTTACTACGAACTAGGCTAAAGTTCCCTCATTACGAACAACGAACAATTTCTAAAATTTGTCTTCCGAGCCATTCGCTGATGGGGGGGACAACGGCGTTGCCAAGGAGTCTCCCTCGGCGAGAGTCCATCCGGGGGGAAACCCCATGAGCCGCTCCCACTCTGTCCACGTCAAGTTTCTCGCCACAGAGTATGGGTCGGTCTGAATGACCTCCTTGATGTCGTCCAGATTGGGCACGTAGCGTGGGGCAGATGCTTTTTGCCAGGGTGTACCCGAAGCCACCGCGACGTTGTACCACAAGCGGATCGTTTGTGACAGTGCCTTGACGAAAATCGGATCGAGTTTTCGCTTGGCTCGATTTTCGCGACGCAGTATCCCTAGACAATTCGCGGCTGTTAGCAAAGAAGTGATAGGCACGTTCTGATCTAAAACTTGCGATAAAGAATACTCGGTCTCGGTTGTGGGGTAAGCCCGCATGGAGAGCGTTACACGATATCCATCCCCCCAAATACCCATTCGCTTCCAACGTGTCGGTAACTGTCTCAAGAGCGGTTCCTTGCTCCGCCGAGAGCAATCCCGGCACATTTTCCATGACCAACCACGTTGGCTGAACTTCTCTAACCAAGTCCATAAACCGGAAAAATAGCCCGCTTCTTTCCCCTGTGAGTCCTTGTCGCTCGGTGTTGGCGTGGCTGAGGTCTTGGCAGGGCCATCCTGCACACCATAAATCAGAGGTAGGGATAGTTGTTGGATTGAGGGTCGAGATGTCGTCATGAAGGGGTACGTGGGGCCAATGGCGTTTTAATATCTGTTGACAAAACGGATCTATCTCACATTGAAACACAACCTGCATCCCTGCTCGTTCAAAGCCGAGATCAAAACCGCCAATACCTGCAAAGAACGAAGCAACACGCATGAAACTAGAGATAAAGCCTAATTGTGACGACCATCATAGATGATTGACGGATCAAAATCTACTGTAGACGAAAATCGTCTACAAACCAGTTTAACAGTCGATAATATCTCGACCATTAGGTTTTAAACTGTTAACTGTGGATAAAAAGCAAAACATCAGCGGCTTGAGAATTCGTCAAGTCAGATTACAACGCGGTCTAGATCAAGTTGAATTAGCAGCGGCTTTAAATGTCGATTACGGAGTCAAGCTAGAGCAATCTGATATTTCAGAAATCGAGCGTCAAGTGCGCTGTGTGAAAGATTACGAACTTCATGCCATTTCCCAAGTGTTGGATATCGACCCAATATGGTTGCTGCGGGGAGATAGCTGATGGCGGCAAATCGTAAAAATCGAGGCAGACAAAAGTTTTTATCTCTTGTTCCTGTTAGTGAAACCGAGGTTCCAGGAAATGTGAGTCGGGAAGAATGGTTAGAACAAGTATGTCAACGTTTTGTGTCTCCTAGCCGAGCGAATAAATCCTATTATCGAGTTCTCTTAGAAAAACTGTGGCCCCCCGGACATGGTATTCCTGGACCTCTTGTACGTGAGGAGCAGTTGAGAGAAGCCATTGAAAATTTCCGAAAAAGTCAACATTCAGGTCGCAAACCCTACAAACCTTACGTCGATGTCTTTCGACGTCTGCGAGAACTCCAAGGGGAAGAAGGAATTACTGGGATTGGACGAGAAGGCAAAACCTATCAACTTGTCAGTTTAATCCTAAGTGAAAAAAGGGTGCCGCGAATCAAGCTGTCTAATTTAGATTGGCAGAAAATTCTGGAGCAATACAACTATAATTGTGCCGTTTGTGGTCGTTCTGAACCTGAGGTTAAATTTCAACAGGATCATAAAATTCCCCGGACTAGAGGGGGTGGCAATGAATTGAAAAATTGGCAACCTCTGTGTGATGAATGTAACAACTTTAAGAGTACATCATGTCGTGGATGTCAGATTGAGTGTGAGCAGTGCAGTTGGGCATTTCCTGATCGGTTTGCTCCACTTCGTTTATCTTCAGATAATATTTTGAAGTTGAGACAGTATGCCGCTATGACAAACTCAGACCCTCACGACTTGCTCAATTGGATTGTCAATGAATTCTTTCAAAACAGGTAAGTTAAATGTGAAAAAAATAACTGACGCTAAACTATTCTATTTCACTCAATCTGCCAGAGGTAAAGGGTAAAGGTGCGTTACGCTGCGCTAACGCACCCTACAACGACAAATGACAAATGACGAATGACAAATGACAAATGACAAATTTAACTCGTTTCACTCGATATTATAAAGTGGGTGGGGGTTTAAAGTATAACCATCCTACCTACGTCCAGCGAGCGGCTGATGACCAATTGTATGAAGCGCTGCTAGCGGGAAACTTTTGCTATGTGTTTAACACCAGACAGATGGGGAAATCCAGTTTGCGGTTGCGAACACTTCATCGTCTTAAAGCTAGGGGGTTTCATGGTGCTTCGATTGATTTAACTAATCTGGGTAGTGAGACGATTACGCCTAGTCAGTGGTATCGGGGACTCTTGTATGAATTAGTCGATAAGTTTCCCCAAATCCAAGAATTTAATCTGAAAACTTGGTGGGATGATTATCAGAGTTTATCCCTAATTCAACTATTCAGTCGATTTATTGATACGGTTTTATTGGCTCACATTCCCCAAGGAAATATTGTTATTTGTATTGATGAAATTGATACAGTTTTGGGTTTGAATTTTCCCACGGATGATTTCTTTGCTTTAATTCGATATTTCTATAATCAACGGTCAGAGACTCCTCGGTATCAGCGGCTCACGTTTGCTTTGTTTGGGGTGGCAACACCTTCGGATTTAATTGCGGATAAAAAACGCACACCGTTTAATATTGGCAAAGCTATCGATTTGCGCGGGTTTCAGCTATCCGAGGTGGAACCGTTAGCTGAAGGCTTGAACCCAAAAGCTAAACACCCCATGGGGGTTCTACAACGAATTTTAGACTGGACAGGAGGACAACCGTTTCTCACCCAAAAACTCTGTCAGTTGGTTGTTAAATCTCCTAACATTATTGAGGGGGGTGAAGAAGCAGAAATTATCGATAAATTAGTGTTAGGACGCCTCCTCTCAGATTGGGAATCGAATGATGAACCGGAACATCTCCGCACGATTCGCGATCGCATCCTGGTTAATCCCCAATTAACAAACATACTTTTGGGGATTTACCAGCAATTACTTCAAGGTATTTCTATTCCCAGTGATGACAGTCGGGAGCAGATTGAATTGTTGCTTTCGGGGTTGGTAATTAAGCAGCAAGGCTATTTACGGATTAATAATGCTATTTATCAAGCTGTCTTTAATCTAAACTGGGTACAAGCACAACTGAGTCAATTGCGTCCCTACTCTCAAGCAATTGAGGCGTGGATAGGGAGCCATCAACAGGATACTTCACGACTGTTGCGGGGACAAGCGTTACAAGATGCGCTGCTGTGGTCTCAGGGAAAGCGTTTAAGTGATGTAGATTATCAATTTTTGGCAGCGAGTCAAGATGCAGAACGCCAAGAGATTGAACGAGTCTTACAGGTACAAAAAGAACGAGAACAATATTTTAGAACGATCGCCGATGCCATACCACAAATCGTGTGGATTATTGAAGCCGATGGTAAATTATCCTATATTAATCAACGGGGATTGGATTATTTAGATTGTACCCTAGAGCAGGTGAAAGACTGGGAACGCATTGCTTTTATCCATCCAGAGGAGCAAGCGCGATCGCAAGATGCTTGGCAACACTGTTTTCAAACCGGAGAACCCTATCAGGTGGAACTTCGCCTCAAAGATGGTCAAGGGAACTACCGTTGGTTTTTGCAACGGGCAACTCCGCTGCGGAGTCCCGATGGGGAAGTTTTAAAATGGTTTGGCAGCAGTACCGACTTAGATGAAATTAAGCGCATTGAAGAGGCAAAACGACTCAAAGAAGTGGAAGCGCGACTGGTTGAAGAACACAAACGCTTGCTGCAAGAACATAAAACCACCCAACTGCAACGGGGTTTATTGGCAACGGTGACTGTGGCGTTTGTGGTAGCCAGTGGGTTGGGATTGTTCACCCGGTTTCAGAAGCGTCAACTCGCGGTGAGGGAGGTGGAAGCGTTGACAATTTCTGCTCAAGCCTTATTTGCCTCAGATAATCATTTAGGGGCATTATTCACCGCAATTAAAGCATGGCAGCGATCGCAAAATCTAGCAGTTGTCACTCCAGAGTTACAAGCTCAAACCGAGCAAATCCTGCGCCGCAGTGTCTTTCAAGCAGATGAATCCAATCAACTGTTAGCCCATAAAAATGCTGTCCAAACCGTTGCCATCAGTCCTGATGGTCAACTTATTGCCACTGGGGGTCAAGATAAAATGATTAAACTCTGGCGTCGAGATGGCAAGCTTCTAGGAAGTTGGAGGGGACATGAGGATATCGTCACTGCTGTTGAGTTTACTCCTGATGGTCAACGACTCGTTTCTGCCAGTTGGGATCAGACGATTAAGCTGTGGAATTTAGAGGGCACAGTGTTACAGACAATCCAGGGACATCAGGATTTAATCCGGTCGATTGCTATTAGTCCAAATGGTCAACACCTTGTCTCAGGGAGTGAAGATGGCACCGTCAAGCTTTGGCGGTTGGATGGTACACTGCTAAACACCTTCATCGGGCATGAGGATGCAGTATGGTCGGTGACGTTTAGCCCCGATGGGCAGATGTTGGCGTCTAGCGGTTTCGATAATACAATCAAGCTGTGGAGTTTGGAGGGAACCCTACTAAAAACCCTCAAAGCAGCTAATTACCGAGATCAGTCCTCGGAATTGGATCGCATTGTCAGTCTTGTCTTCAGTCCTGATGGTCAACGGTTAGCGGCGGGAACCTGGTATGACACGATTCACATTTGGCAGAGTGATGGGACATTGGTACAAACTCTCAAAGGACATGAGAGTACCGTTATCGATTTAGTCTTTAGTCCCGATGGGCAAACTCTAGCCTCCGCGAGTTGGGATGACACCATCAAACTCTGGTCGGCGGAGGGTACTCTGCTGCAAACCATTCAGGTAAATCAAGAAGGGATTTGGCAGATCACCTTTAGCCCGGATGGTCAAACCTTGATATCATCCGGTGTCAATGGGACAATGCGTCTGTGGCGGTTTAACCCGCCTAGTTTAACCCGACTCAGAGGTCATTCCAGTTCAGTTTGGGGAATTGATTTCTTCCCCGACAGTCAGAAATTAGTGTCCGCTAGCACTGATACGACGCTCAAGTTTTGGCAACCTGATGGCACGCCCATTAAAACTCTGGAAGGACATCTCAATCAACTGTGGGGGCTTGATGTCAGTCCTGATGGTCGCTTGATTGCCTCAGCCGGAGAGGATACAACGGTTAGACTATGGCAGGCAGAGGGTTCACCCCTGAGAACCCTCAAGGGACATCAAGATACAGTGTTTGAGGTGAGGTTCAGCCCGGATGGTGAGTTGATTGCTTCAGCCAGTTGGGACAAGACGATTAAACTCTGGCGGATTGATGGCACATTATTAACCACCTTGCTGGGACATAAGCATGAGGTGAACACGGTGGCTTTCAGTCCGGATGGTCAACTCCTCGCCTCTGGCAGTTCCGATGCAACCCTTAAACTTTGGCAACGAGATAGTTCTGGAGGATTTGCTTCTCAACCAATACAAACATTGACGGAACATGATGATCAAGTGTGGGATATTGCCTTCAGTCCCAATGGTCAGCAGTTTGCCTCAGCCAGTGCCGATCGCACGATTAAACTATGGACAAGAGACGGGCAGTTACTTAAAACCTTAGCAGGACATCGCGATCGCGTCCAAAGTGTTACCTATAGCCCCGATGGTCAATTTCTCGCTTCAGCCAGTTGGGATCACACGGTTAAACTGTGGCGCAGTGATGGCACGTTAATCACCACATTACCCGGTCATCAGGATCGTGTCTTTGATGTTGCTTTTAGTCCCGATGGTCAAACTCTTGCATCTGCCAGTTTAGATAATACGGTGATTCTCTGGAAGTTGGATCAGGTGGTGGATGTCAACCCTGTTCTCCAACAGGGTTGTGACTGGATACGGGATTATATTAAGACCAGCCCGGAAGTTGAAGAACGCGATCGCTACTTGTGCGATGATTGATTGTTGACCAATTGGTGTAGGGGCGACCCGCTATGGTTTCGAGTGGGACAATCAAGCCGAAGACTTGATGGTCTGAAGGGGTGACAAACTAAGTCAAAGGTAGGCAGGGTATGGGGTATGGGGTGTGGGGTGTGGGGTAAATCGGTAAGGAACACAAAAGCCCATAAGAGGAGATAGGGTAAGGAGCAAGCGCTCTTTCTGGCGAGGCAACGCCGTCAACCAGAAGGACTTCAGGGTCAAAATGAATAAGCAATAGAGTTTTTGGTGACTCCCTGAGTAAAGTTCAACACCGAGCGGAGTCGAGCGGAGTCGAGCGGAGTCGAAGCGTCAATTTTTCCCTACACCCTACACCCTACACCCTACACCCTACACCCTACACCCAGTAGTACCTTCAAGTTCCTTGTCACCCCCTCAGGGTTTACGGTTTAGGCTGGGCTTCCCATTCCAACGTGATTTCCAGATTCGCTTTACCCGATCCTTTGACAATCACTGCCGTTAATTGTCCCGCCTCGATCGCCATTTCCATGCCAAATTTTACCGTCGCCTTCCTCGGTCTGGCTTTTTTCAGGGGTGCGGCGACCATCTGTACTACCCCCTCGATCGCATCAGCAACAGGCTGAAACTGCTTGGCATCAAAACTGACATCCTCTCGCCCCGTGGTTGTCACCTCAAATTTCGCGATCGCCCCATTGGGAAGCTCAACGGGAACGGTGTCACTGCGGGATTCGGCAAAAGTCATTTCATTCTCCTCAATGGGAAATGTAAGGGCTAAGGTTCCCTGACTACAAACTTGCTTGTTATCCCTATCTTAAGATGAATGGCACGCTCCTCGTCTTCTGGTGGGCAATGCCCACCCTACAGCATATCTGACTACAAACTTGTTCTCTTTATCTTAAGCTGTTCGGCAGATAAACCTTAAGATCAAGAATTGTGGAATCCTGGTAGTGCGAGCATCTTGCTCGCTACCAAGCATCTTGCTCGCTACTCATACTATAAAATTGCAACAGTAGACTTGAAACAGTCATCACTTGGGTGATATGGCAACTCTGACTCAGATTCGGGTACGAACATCGCCTGATCAAATTCCTCAATGGCAATCAGCAACATGGGATGATTATGTGGCGTGCTGCGTGGATGCTGAACAGTCCCAGGTTGACTATTTTAGAATCTTTTTTAATCAGGGCTATCTCTTTGTTGACATGGGCTGGGAAGGTATTAATCACGCCAGATTTCGCGAACTCCTGACAATGTTAATTGCCTTCTGGTTTAGTCGTCAGCCAGAACAAACATTCGATTGTTTGGGGGGATGTATTCTCGAAAAACCAAAACAACGGGCGGCGTCTCCCGATCAGGTGGTGTATATTGGTGCAGAATCTCCTCGTTGGCAAGTGGGAGAACCGCGACGAATTAATTTAAGACAGTGGCGAGTTCCTGATTTAGTCTGGGAAGTGGGAGATACAACTTTAGCAACGGATTTGGATGAAAAAAAGCAAATTTATGCCAACTTAGAAATTCCCGAATATTGGGTGATTGATGTGTCAGCCGCTAGGGTGATAGCATTTTGTCTGCAAGCTGATGGTCGATATCAACAGAGTGAAGTCTCTAGGGCATTGGATGGGTTAGCGATCGCGTTAGTTGAACAAACCTTTGCCCGTCTTGAACAGGAAACCAACGGCGCGGCGGCTGTTTGGTTCGCCCAGCAGATTGCTAATCTTTAGAACACCTGTTCCCTACATGAAGGGGAGGGCGGGTTTTGTTTTTCTGTTATTGGTAAATAGCGGAATTTAGTCCCTAAACCCGCCCCTACAATTGTCCTTAAACCCGCCCCTACAGACTCATTTCATCTCAATAGTCCCTTAATTTCTCGCCAAATTTGTGACTGATTAGATTGAACTCTGGGATGAGTTAAAACACCCTGACTGGGACTAAACAAAAATGCCAGCATAAAAAATCCAAAGGTGACTAATACAATAGCCGGACCCGATGGCAAATTGAAAAAATAGCTCAAATACATCCCACTAATACTGGCAACAACGCCAATTCCTGACCCTAACAGCATCATCTGGTGCAACCTTGTCACCAATAAATACGCCGTCGCCCCTGGGGTAATTAGCATGGCTAAGACTAAAATCACGCCAACCGCTTTGAGACTGGCGACGATGGTTAAAGCAATTAAAATCATTAAGCCAAAGTTGAGTAAATTTGTCGGTAATCCTGCTGCTTTTGCCCCTACAGGATCAAAGGTATAATACATTAATTCTTTATACAGCAACAGAACAATGGCGAGGACAATGGCGGTAATTATGGCTGTATTGATCACTTCCTCCCCGGTAACGCTGAGGATATTGCCAAATAAAAAGTGATTTAGGTCAATCTTATTGTCTTTTTGAATAACCGTAATTAAGGTAATACCAAGGGCAAAGAAGGCGGAAAAGACAATCCCCATCGCCGCATCTTCTTTAATCTGCGATCGCGTTCTGATCCAGGTAATTACAATGGTACTGACAATACCTGCCAAAAACGCCCCCAGAAAGATATCCACACCCACGATATAAGCGATCGCTAATCCGGGTAATACGGAATGACTAATCGCATCACCGAGTAAGGCGAGGCGTTGTACCATCAGGTAGCTTCCCACTGAAGCGCAGACGATTCCCACTAAGACGGCTGTCATTAGCGATCGCTGCATAAAACTGTATTGCAAGGGTTCAATTAAAAGGTCAAGCATAATTCGTCATTTGTCATTTGTTATTTGTTATTTGTTATTTGTTATTTGTTGAATATCTCAAACGTTAGCCAGGGCGGGTTTTGTAGAAACGTTAATAAAAACAATCAATTTTAATCCCTAAACCCGCCCCTACACAATTCAAACATTAAGCTGCATCTGAGAAAAATACGACTTGACCTCCATACGCTCGTTGTATGTTATTTGCCTGCATGACTTGTGGGCGGGAACCTGAGGCGATTAATTCCCGATTCAATAAAATTAAATCATCAAAATTGGTAATGGCTTCCCCTAAATCATGGTGAACCACTAACACGGTTTTCCCGGAATCGGCTAATTCGTGGAGAATCTCAAATATAATGGCTTCGGTTTTTTTATCAATTCCCGCCATGGGTTCATCAAAGCAGAAAATATCTGCTTCTTCAGCTAATGCTTTGGCGAGAAAAACGCGCTGCTGTTGTCCCCCCGATAATTGCCCAATCGGGCGATCGCGAAATTCACTCATCCCCACCCGCCCTAACGATTGGGCGGCGATGCGTCGGGATACGGTGGAGAAACGCCGAAACCATCCCGTCTTGCGTATCCGCCCCATTAATACCACATCCCACACGGTTGCAGGGTATGTCCAATCAATCTGCGATCGCTGGGGTACATAGGCGATCCTGTTTAACTGATCCATCATCGGTTTCCCCTGATACATCGCCGTACCACAGCTTGTCTGCACTAACCCCAGCATCGCTTTCATCAGCGTACTTTTCCCCGCGCCATTGGGACCAATAATTCCCGTCAGTCGCCCCGGTTGAATCTGACAGGTGATATCCTTGAGCGCCTCCACAAAGCGATACTGTACGCTAAGGTGTCCAATCCTTATGGGTTCTTGGTGGGTAATGGTAGGGCTTTGGGGGTTGGAGTCGTTTCTTTTAAAGATAAGCGTTGACATGATTAAACCGGGCAGATTGGGGAAAATGAAACAATTATGAGAATATTGTACATTTAAAAATGAAAACAATATGAAAACCACTATATAAACTTGATGATCGGAATAACTCACTCGCAGGGTAGAACTCAGTTACAACAGGAGTGTACAGGTGTAGGGGCGGGTTTGACTGATAAGGCTACCCAACACACCAATACCTTGACTAAACCCGCCCTGTTTGGGGGAAAGGGTAGAATTAATTTCCCGAAAATTTCCCGATGGAAGGTTCTAGCTGGGGTGATGCTGGGACTTTGGCTGAGTGGCTGTGAGGCGACAAATCCGAATCTCTCAGGAACCGATGCAGAGGATAAACCCAACGTTGTCGCTACCAGTACCATTATTGCCGACTGGACCGAACAAGTGGGGGGAGATGAGATCGAGTTAACCGGAATCCTGGAACCTGGTGCTGATCCACACGTTTACGAACCCGTACCTGCTGATACCATTGCTTTAGAACAAGCCGATTTGATTCTCTACAACGGGTATAACTTAGAACCTGCACTGATTAAACTGATGCAGTCGGCGGGGGTAAATGCCAAAACCTTTGCTGTTGGCGAAGTTGTCACCTCCTTAGACTTTGAATATCAAGGAGAAACCGAACCCGATCCTCATGTTTGGGGAGATGCAGAGCATGGGATTAAAATGGTCAATGCCATACGCGATCGCTTAATTGAACTTTCACCAGAAGACGAAGACGAATTTACCGCTAACGCCGCCAAACTCACGGCGGAATTAGAACAGGTTGATACCTGGATTACTCAGCAAATTCAAACCATCCCCGCGAATCAGCGTAAACTCGTCACCACCCATGATGCCTTTCAATATTATGCTCAAGCTTATGGATTAGAAGTGATTGGCACACTAATCGGAATTAGCACCGAAGAACAACCCAGCGCCCAAACTGTGAAAACCCTATCCGATGCAGTGGAAGAAGCCGGAGTTCCTGCTATTTTTGCCGAAACCACGATTAACCCGGCTTTAATTGAAACGGTTGCGGAAGAAGCGGGGGTTAAATTAGCACCATCCGAACTCTATTCTGATTCCCTAGGCGCACCCGGAAGTGAAGCGGATACTTATGTGAAAATGTTGATTACTAATACCCGTACTATTGTCGAAGCGTTAGGGGGCGATTATCAAGCATTTTTAAACGGGGGCAATTAATGTTAACGGTGGATATCGTCTTATGTCTTATGTCTTATGTAGGGGCGGGTTTAGACACTAAACTTGCTTTTCATTAATAACTGAACAACAAAACCCGCCCTACCTCACCAATAACTGAATAACAAAATTTGACCGGATAAACTGTTCGGCATTTAAACCTTAATGTCAATAATGGCGAAATCTTTGTAGTGCGAGCATCTTGCTCGCTACCCATTCCCAATTTAAATGCGTGACAGCTTAATCCTCTCCTCAGCTTCCCCAGCTTACTGCATCATCCATACCAAAAACCCCAAAATTGGCTCCACAGGTGGCAGAGGATAATCAATTAAATCAATGGTTACGGTTTGTTCTTCTAGCTTCAGAAATCGCCATTGAGTGCCACTACTAACTGCCCCATAAATCGTGTAAATAGGTGTTTGTTTTGCCTGATTAAATTTCTGTGCTGCCACCATTTCGGCAATACATTGCCCAAATCCTGTTCTCAAATCTGCTTTTTTTGCCTCGATAATAATCACGACTGGCGCTTCAATTTCTAAAAGTTCCTCGGAACGACTCAAGAGAAAATCACACCGTCCATTGAGTCCAAGTGACTCATCAACGGTGAAATCCTCTCCCGAAAATAAGCTGACCCGTCGTTGCAGGATGCGCCGAACTTCCAGCAAAACTGGGTAAATAATGCCTTCCGAACGCGCTTTTTCACTAGCTGATGCTGCTAAAGGTAAACTTTCTTCTAAAAAGGATATCAGGGTTGGGGACGGTTGAATGGGTTCAATATCTGGTAAAAAGTGAATCCCTTCGGCTGTGGTTAAATTAAACGCTTCTTTGACTTTACCAATCGTAGTAAATTGACTGTAGGGCATAGCTGAATAGTTATAAGGACAGGTTTTGTTGTTCAGCTATTGGTGAGGAGGGCGGGTTTTATTGTTCATTTATTGGTGGGGAGGGCGGGTTTTGTTGTTCCGTTATCGGTGGGGAGGGCGGGTTTTGTTGTTCCGTTATCGGTGAGGAGGGCGGGTTTTGTTGTTCATTTATCGATGGGGAGGGCGGGTTTTGTTGTTCCGTTATCGGTGGGGAGGGCGGGTTTTGTTGTTCCGTTATCGGTGGGGAGGGCGGGTTTTGTTGTTCCGTTATCGGTGGGGAGCTGAATTGAGTCCCTAAACCCGCCCCTACAATTGTCCCTAAACCCGCCTCTACAATTGTCCCTAAACCCGCCCCTACAAATGACAAATGACAAATGACAAATGACAAATGACAAATGACAAATGACAATTTAACGCCGTCTTCTTCCCATCGAACGCCGACGGCTGCCAAAACTGCTACCAAAACGACTGGAACGATTCATCCGTGTCGAACTAGATTTATTAGAACGGCGCAAATTACTAGATCCAAAACCTGAACCTGTCGCCCGATTAGCTTTTTGGCTATTTTTGCGAGCCGTTGATGATGAATTAGAGGAACGTCTTAATTGACCTGTACTGCGGAACGTTTGACGATTCTTTACCGCAGGTGGCGGTTGATTATGACGGGTTTGATATCGGTCTACCGCTTGGGAGTAAGTGCTTCCATATCCACCATATCCGGTCATAATTCCACCATGGTAAACCGGGGGTACATAATAGCTGGGTCGAAATAATAAACTCCCTAAAGCTTGACCCGCCATAGCACCTGCAAATGGTGTCCAGAAATTGGATTCCCGCCGCACGATTACCGTTTCCGGTTGACCTGTTTGCGGATTTGTTTGGGTTTCGGTAACGTTATGCACATATTCAATCCGAAAGTTTTCACTTAAGTGCATATCGGCTTGACCATTTTCGATTTGCAAGTATGTCTTTTCACCCGCTGATAGTTCCTCATCCGTAAGACGGGCTAATCGCAAATCTGGACTACGCAAGACAGGGGGTGTACCGGCTGGTGTATTCAGCAACATCAGGCTATATTCACCACTAACATCATCGTAAGTGGCTTGTTGCACCGGATATTTCCCATCAGGGAACTGCTGGGAATTTGAGGTAACATTGACCGTCTGATTTGGGCTTTGGGCGACAGAAGGCGAACCACACGCTAGGGTGGTTAGACACAATGCCAAAGACATGAAAAGGATAAGAAATTTTCGCAGCATATCAGAAAATTATTGAATTGAACGATTCATTGGGTATTCAACTTATCCCATGCCTTGCTAAAATAGCACAATGCAACAGATTACAGGGACAACCAAACTCTTAGGCGTAATTGGTCATCCGGTGGAGCATTCTCTATCACCAATTATGCACAATCGCGCGATCGCACAGTTGGGTGTGGATTATGTCTATCTCCCTCTCCCCGTCAAACCGGAGGATTTAGCTGTCGCCGTGGCGGGGTTTGCGGCGATAGGATTGCAAGGCTTTAATATCACGATTCCCCATAAGCAAGCCATTATCCCCCTCTTAGCCGAGGTATCCGATATCGCCCAACTGGTGGGTGCCGTGAACACCGTTTGGCGTACCGATAAAGGCTGGAGTGGGACAAATACCGATGTCTTAGGGTTTATCGCACCCTTAAACCAATATCGGCGAGATTGGCATCAAACCAAGGCGGTAGTATTAGGCTATGGTGGTGCAGCACGCGCCGTTGTCGTGGGTTGTATGCAATTAGGGTGTCCTGAGATTTGGGTTGTCGGTCGCAATCCCTATAAACTAAGTCAGTTCCAGCAAAGTTGGGCAAATACTCCCTTATCTCCAATTCTCCAAGCCTATCCCTGGGAAGAACTCCCCCAATTACTACAACAAGCCGATTTACTCGTAAATACCACACCTGTCGGGATGCATCCTCATGTCGATCAATCCCCTGTCGATGAACAGACAATGCAAGGATTACCCAAAGGTGCGATCGCCTATGACTTAATCTACACCCCCAATCCTACAAAATTCCTGCAACAAGCCAAACACCAAGGCGCGACTCCCATTGACGGCTTAGAAATGTTAGTCCAACAAGGTGCAGCCGCCTTAGAAATTTGGTTAGGACAAACACCACCCGTTGAAATCATGCGAGAATCCTTACAACAAAAATTAGGCTTGTAAGTTTGCTCGTAGTTGCGCTTTAGCGCCTCAAATGTTCGCATCGTTTACGACAAACGCCTAAAATAATACCAAGTAAGGGTAGCACCACTGCCTTCATCAACATAGTGAATCCGATGTCCTTCAATCTCAAGAAAGCGAGACGTGAACGGAAATTGGCGGCGGTCAAGCCACGGGGGATGACGGTTGTCAAGGGGAATCGTTTCAGGAGATTGGGTTGGTGACGCTTTTGTCATGATCGATTAATCAAAAGCTTGACCTTTTCAGCGACAACTGATGCGCCAGCTTGTTTTTCCGGGTGGCGAGTATACCAATAAGCCCAAGCAATTAACACGGCTTGAAAGGGTAGCCGAATCCAATAAAACAATTGACTGTGGGGAATGCCTTCAATCTTGATATTGTTCAGTGTCATGTAGATATTGGCAGGAAACACCGCAATAAACAGAGCAATCAGTCCCCAGGCGGCGGCGACGCTGACAAATGGAATCATTAAACCAATACCGCCGAGAATCTCGAAGAAACCGCTCACATAGACAGACGTCAAGGGGGGAAAGGGTGGCGGAACGATGCGGGCATATTGTTCTGGTTTCAAGAAATGGGTGATACCGACGATGATGATACACACCGCAAGAACACCCCGAAGGATTTCTTTACGGCGATAACTGTTGTCAGGTGATTGAGACATAAGGAATAGAGGAAACTCACGATCACAGGATAGAGGCTGAGTCGCGATCGTGCGTCTATCCCTAGTTAGCTCTTAAACTGCTCGATAACCCCTGAACTGGGATTTAGTATTACATTTCATCATCTTAACTGTTCTAATTTAATCATTTCTCATTTATTTGTCGGGGTAGGTTTTCCCATTATCTGGTTTTGAAAGCCCCCAATTGAATAAACCAACCCTGAACATAGGTGCATAGAATAGGAGTTAATATTGATAATCTTTGCCGGATTTTTAATTTAATTGTTCATACTGCAAATATTCCAGCATCAGTAAGCGCAAGTAATCCAACATTCTAATATAACCCTTCATTTGCTCATACTTGCCATTACTGACAAAGTAAAACTGGACGATAACAGGTATCCTAAAAACTCGCATTTCTCGCAATTGCTCAATTGCCTTGGTTTCATTTACAATCCACCCTTGCACCTGAATTTGATTGGCATAGCCCCGGAGAGTGACCGTTAACAGTTCAACTTCCTCTAACAGAGAAAACTCTTCATTAGATGGACGAAAATTATCCACAATTTCTTTTCGTTCTCTTTGAGTATTCTGATAGGACGTTGTTTGTAGTGAGAACTTTAGTTCTCTCTCCGCCTAGCTGGAGAGGGCTAAAGCCCCTACTACGAACCCAACCTATTCCACCATTTTAACTGTGTCAGTCCACTGCGGTCTAAGAATACCGGATTTGCAGCAGTAGTCTATCTGCTTTAACTGGAGAAATGACTCGGTGAATGCAGGAAGGATCTTGCACAAAACCAAATCCACTTTCTCCTTCAATGATCAGTTGATTGTCTTGCCCGTAATAATTAAGCACCGCCTTGTCCGACTGGCGACCCGCAGAAAAAGTCATGTAAAGTGGCTTTTTCTTATGAGAGCCTTTGAACATAACGTGAGCGCCAGAATCAGCCTTCACATCGGTGATATAAAAATAGGCTGTCATGAAGTTGTACCCAGCGATATCATAGTGAAAATTTGTGGGTGGATAACTCTGTCTAATTTCCAACTCGGACAGATCTGAAACTAAACTCCAAGTCAGATGCTGGGTAATTTGGTTGGGCCAATACCCCAGATAGTTCTTAACGATTTGCAACAGCAGCGGATCTTGGGTAATTTTTTGAATGGCTTCACAATCCATTACATCACGCACCAAGGCACGCAGCACTGGATGCTCACCTCGCCTTCGACCCTTTCTAATTACCTCTTCGATGAAAAACTCGTCGTCAGACTCAGGTTCAATACAAGGTGTTTTTATGGCATATTGATAGATTTCTTTTACCATTGACGGCGATAAATGCAGACCAAATCCTACTCCTTCATGACGGAGTTGTTGGACACATTTATCTAGGGAAAAACCGTCAAACATTGAATCAGAAGCAATCTTCAGGCGTTTTTTATAGAAATCGGGATTTAGGCGCTGTCGCCTAGCTTGGAGAAGACTATATATTCTCCGACAGATGAGGAAACGACCAAACCGCTGCGTGAAGTCTCCTTGGGTTAACCGCTTTATCGGGTTTGATGCTGAACTTAAGCGTCCCTTTGAACGTTCTAATGTGGCACTTTTCATGACAATTCTCAAGACACTTGGGTACATCTACTACTCTCATCATTACTTTTGGAGATCAGGAGTGTCACACTCAGTTTGAGATCAGTAATTTACGCCGCGAAACTGATCCGTTATTTCTTTTAGAGAGAATTGTACAGGCGATATCCAAGAGGGTGGCGGAATAGATTTGACGGTTCAATCGAAGCTAAAACAAGCCAAGAACTCAAGTTCTTGGCTTATAGCTAAAGTCCATTAAAATGGACTAATACCAAATCCGGGTTAGCTATCCCTGTTATAACCTAGTCCGCGCAGGCGGACTACCCTTCGGGAAGGCTTCGCCTATGTTTGTGTAGCAGCGATTTCAATCGCCTCCTCTTGCATGGGGTGATCTTTGCCTACCTATTGATTAGGTTTTCGACCTCCAAAAATCGCAAAGTTAAGATAGCGCCAGTGACAGCCAACATCTTCAAATCCTGCTTGCTTTAGCCATTTTAACTGGTCTTCAACGGATGCCGGAATATCTTCTGCTAGATAGTTAGTGAACCAGTAATTGCTATCTTCTCCCTGAGACTCAATATACTGACACCAAAGCTGATGATGCTGCTGGGTTAGATTTGGGGTGGAACTGATAACAATATCGCGATTGAGGAAAATTCCACCGGAATTAATCCCCTGAAATAGCCGATTGAATAACTTCTGTTTCCCTGGATGATCTAAATGGTGAATTGCCAATCCAGATATAATTAGATCGTAGCCTGACCCAATATCATCACTGGCAAAATTACCCTGTTGAAGGGTTACGCGATCGCGAAACGCTGACAAGTTCCTCTGACAGGTTTCTAGCATACTCTCTGCCAGATCGAATACTGTCACATTTGCTGAGGGAAACGCCTGGAGAATCAGAGAAGACAACACTCCTGTCCCTGCACCTAAATCGAGAACATTCAAGGGACGCTGACGGTCAAACGGAATTAGATCGAGCAGCAGTCTATTTTGTTGATGATAGTGAGGAATCAGTTTAGGAATTAGACTGTCATATACTATGGCTGTATTTTCAAAACTTTGGCGAATTTGATCAGTATTCATTAATTTTTACCCCAATTATAATTAAATCTGAACCCGATGTAACCTAAACCGAATACTTTTGTGAAAACGATGATACCTGGGCTTCTAACTCATCGCACGCTTCACGCACCAACCGCAACCCTTCTTCCTTTTCTAATTTAGCGCCTGCGGGAACAAACTCTTGTAAAATTTCCGCCTCTGTCGTTTGATATTCACCCCAATCTGATTTCAACTTTTCTAGGTAATTAATTCCTTCACTGCCATCTTGAATCGCAAACTCTAAAATAGAATCCAGATAAGCCGTAACCTTAGAACTCTTCACTCCTTCCGTTACGGCAGCAAATAATAATTCACCATTGAGATAGTCAAAATCTGGTACAATTAGCCAATCATCGCGTAACTCAAAGGTCTGAGCGCCTTGAGCAGGTCTAACGGTTATTCCTTCCTGTCTAACTCGCCGAGCTGCATTGTAAACTAATCTCATAATCGTGAAAATTACGTCCGGATAATTACTATCAATTCCCCGTAATTCCACCGTTCCCAACGCATTAAGTCGCACCGGATTCCAACCCGATTTCAGTAAATTGCCGCCGCCTTCAGTAAACAACTTTCGCTCAACTCTAGCATTATCCATCGCGGTTAGCCATGCATAATAGCGTTCAAATTGCAACTCCACTAACTGTTCCACAGAATCGGCATAGGGCATTAAACCGCCAACAGATTGTAAGTGAGTGTAAACCCCTTCCCAGCCAAATCGGTCACTCCCGCGATAGCGGACAATGTGATAGGCAAGCCCCGTAGCTTCTCCTTCATAAAAGGGACAGGCGCGTCCTAAGGCGATGAGGGCAGAATCTAAGGCTGTGGCTAAATTATAAATATTAATGAGTTCTTCGCGTTCGGCGGCGCTGCTGTTGTAAGAAACACCAACGCGGGAATCAATTACTCCTGGTGGTACTTCTAAATGGATATGAGTACCCGTACATTTACCCGCATTCAAAAATCGGTCGTAGCCAACGGTGCGAACTTGGACATGATAGCTTAATTTATCCCGAATGACGGGAATTAAATGTAAGGGATAGCTGGATAGGGGATAAAGCCGCAAATCCATCTTTTTCCCCACCTGTAATCCGAGTTGTAAGTTTTTAAGATAGGCTGTGGCTAATTCGGTGGGAGTATGGGCGGGAGGGGTATTAATTTCGATCATTCCCTTCACCCATTCCGGCATAAAGTAATTGGGATTTAAACCAATGGATTCGGCTTCTTGGCGACAATTTTGTAAGAATTCATCGGCACGATTGGAAAATTTGCCCCTTTCTTCTACGAGGAAAAATTCTTGTTCTAAACCGATGCGACGTTTACCTAGTTTCATAGTGTTAACGGTTGTTTGGTATTATAGCGGTTTCCAGTCAGATCCCCGACTTCTCTAAGAAGTCGAGGATATTGGGTATCGGTACATTATGTTATCATCAATGGCGAAACGATATATCCTAAACCCGCCCCTACTTTCCTCAGAATCAAACCTCCACCACGGCTTGCTGATACACCTGTTGTGTTACTTTAACTAACCGTTTCATGGCGGTTTCTAATTCGCGATCGCTAGCCGTTAAACTAATCCGAATACACTGATGCTGGTGTTCCCAGGTGTCCCGTAATCCGGGGAAGAAGGTGTTTCCAGGAACGGCGATTACTCCCACCTGCTTTAACTTTTGATACAAGTCCCAATCGGTTATCGGTAAATCCTTGAACCACAACCAGGCAAAAATAGCGCCTTCACCCCGATGTAAAAACCACGGTAAATCTTTTGGCATAAATTGGTTTAGCGCTGTTTCTAATACGGTAAACTTGTGCTGATAATAGGGACGAATTACATTAACAGAAATCTCAGCCAATGCGCCAGAATTAATCGCCTGTGCAGCAATGGCTTGTCCGTAGCGGGAGGAATGGATACAGAGATTCGTCTGGAACGATTGCAAAATCTCAATCATATCCGGATCACCAATAGCAACGCCAATCCGTTCTCCGGGTAGTCCGGCTTTGGATAAACTCAGGCAATGGATAATATTATCACCAAAAATTGGCGTCATTTCGGTAAAGTTTAATGCCGGAAATGGGGGTGCATAGGCGGAGTCAATGAACACTGGCACATGATTAGGTGCGGCGAGTTCGGCAATTTTTCGCACTTCATTATCGGTGAGAACATTTCCTGTAGGATTACAGGGGCGCGAAAATATTACACAGCCTGTATTTTGGTTGATTTTCAATTGACTGAAGTCGGGACGATATTTGTAGCGATGCGCCGCTTCGTCAATCTCTAGGCTGGGTTTGTAGGCGATTAGTGCTTCTGGGGTTAAGCTGACGCCACCATACCCGGTATAATCGGGACTCAGAGGGAGAACGATTTGTTTTAACTCACCCGCTTGGGTATAGCCGCCAAAGACATTCGCGCCGTAGAAGTAAATGGATTGAGAACCGGGAGTAATTAAGATATTCCGTTCAGTTAGTCTCAAGCCATAACGCTGATTAAAATCTTTTGCGATCGCGTCAATCAAGGGCTGGTATCCTTGAGATGACCCATAACGGCAAACTACCTCTCCGTAGTCAGGACTTGCCAAGAGTTGGGCGGTACAGTCTCGCCACAGTTGTTCCACCTCTGGCAAAATTACCGGATTTCCCGCACTAAGGTTAATGAACTCCTGTCCCTGACCTAATCGTAACGTTTCAATAATATCCTTCATAATAGCCCGGACGCCCGTCAGGTTGGACATCTGAGTACCGAATTGAGTGAGAGACGGTTCCATCATGCGCGATCGCTCTTATCACAGAGGTTAACTTACTTTGCCGCGAATTGAGTCAAATTTGCTGATTCGCTGGGGACTGTACTTATTTAACCGCAAATTTCCCCACCCGACTCCCCCAATTCCCTCTGCTTTTCTCAACTGGAGAGCGTACTATAGGTAAGGTAAACGCATAGACTGGGAGAACAACCACGGTTTACACACGCCCCCTAGCTCGACTGATCGAGCAACTACAACGCTTACCTGGAGTGGGTCCCAAAACCGCTCAACGATTGGCATTACATATTATTAAGCGCTCAGAGGATGAAGTCAAAGCCCTGGCGCAAGCTTTAATTGAGGCGAAAAAGCAGGTTGGCTTGTGTCAGGTTTGCTTTCACCTGTCGGCTGAATCGGTTTGTGATATCTGTCGTAACCCGAATCGGGATAAAACAACGCTTTGTGTGGTGGCGGATTCCCGTGATGTGATTGCGTTGGAGAAAACACGGGAGTATCGGGGGAATTATCATGTTCTCGGTGGAGTGATTTCTCCGATGGATGGAATTGGACCCGAACAATTGCATGTTGAACAACTGGTGCGCCGCGTTAGCCAGCAGAAGATTCAAGAGGTGATTTTAGCGATTGGTCCGAGTGTGGAAGGGGAGACGACGACGCTGTATGTTGGTCAACTATTGAAACCATTTACGAAGGTGACTCGAATTGCTTTTGGTTTACCCATGGGTGGGGATTTAGAATATGCGGATGAGGTGACATTAGCACGGGCGTTGGAAGGGCGGCGAGAGTTGGATTAGTTATTTGTCATTCGTCATTTGTCATTTGTCATTCGTTAAGAAATAGGATATTCAGAATTTATATCATGTTCGTCTAATGTCAATTCTCCATGAAGCTAGATTAGGGCACGATGGTATCGTGCCCCTACCACAATCGACGGGATAATTGATTGGGTAGGGGCACGGCATTGCCGTGCCCTATGTATAGCGAAACTCCTTTCATTCTGCCCTTTGTATGCCAAGATCCTTCATCGAGTCACTTCGATATAAATATGCTCTAAGCGTACAGGTTGGCGAGTAATTGAATCTAGGGAAATGCCCTCAAATTGAGCAATTATTTCTTTTAAATCCAACGCTTCGGGTAACCAAAAAGCTAAATCATTCCCGTAGCGCCGATGGGTGAAACCGAGTTCTGTCGCCCGCGCGATCGCACGTTCTTCTTCTTGGGTTTGGATGATCACAATTTCTTGGGCGGGAATCCGTTGGCGCAGGCTGTCTAAACTCCCCTCGGCGACAATTTGTCCCCCTTTGAGAATGCCAATCCGCTGACACAGGCGTTCGGCTTCGTCTAGTAAGTGAGTGGTTAATAAAATTGTTAATCCTTGACGTTGAAGACGGCGAATTAAATCCCAAATTTCATATCGGGCTTCGATATCTAAACCCGTTGTGGGTTCGTCTAAAATGACCAGTTTCGGCTGATGAACCAGGGCGACGGCTATATTTAAGCGTCGCTGCATTCCCCCACTTAAGGTTTCAACGGGACACCTACCGCGATCGCAGAGGTTAACGGCGTCTAAACAGGTGTGGACGTGTTGTTGTCGTTGTCGTTTACTTAAGCCATAGATGCGGGCGAAAAAATGCAGGTTTTCGGCACAGGTTAAGGTTTTATAGAGTAAGTTTTCCTGGGGGGCAATTCCGATTAGGGTTTTGGTGGCGTCGGAGACGGGTTTGTGATTAATTGTGATTGTGCCACTGTCGGCTTTGAGTAAGTTACAGATAGTATTAATTGTGGTTGTTTTTCCGGCACCATTGGGTCCAAGTAATCCGTAAATTTCTCCGGGGGGAATATGTAGGGTGAGATTTTGCAGAACCTGGCGATCGCCGTAGGATTTACAGAGGTTTTCAATATGCAGCACAATGACTAATACATAAAATAGGACAATTTTATGAGTTTCTGACACGGACTAATTGAAAGTTCAAAAATCCCAAATGGGAGGTTGCCAAAATTGTCAAAGGCTAAAGCCCTTACTACAAACCTACTCCCCTCTACCCTGGTGGGAGAGGGGCTGGGGGTGAGGGGGTTTTAGGCTTAAGTTTACACGGGCGCACGTCTGTGCGCCCCTACGAAGATTTATCTGATATCATAGCCTTCGCTCAACTCTCAGCATCCGCTGATAAGATAACCATCCGGCTACCACCATAATTAAGGCAAATACCGCCAAAAACCAAAAATGTTCCCGAATATCGGCTAATCCCGCGCCATTTGCCCAAACCGCCAGCAGCGCTTCGTTGATATGGTAAATCGGGTTAAATTGGGCGATGTCTAGCAAGGTGTCGGGGAACAGGGATGTGGGTAAAAATGCGCCTCCTAAAATTAACAGAGGTACGCCAAACGCCGCAACCAAGGCGTTTACATCCTCCGTGCGACGGGCAAACTGGGTACCAAGGATGAATCCCACTCCCACGTAAGCCATGATACTCTGTAGAATGATCAAGATGCCTAAAACTAGAGACCCCTGAAACTTAGCACCCCAACATGCTGCGATCGCATAAACCAAAACCGCTTGAACCCCAGCAATGGCGCTATGGGCGCAAAAAATACCTAGAAAATAGGATATGCCACTTAAGGGTGAGATGAACAGACGTTTAAGGGTTTGCTGTTCTCGTTCCCCTACCACTGTGGCTACCGTACCCCCCAGACAGCTAAAAAATAAAGCAGCACCTGCCAATGTCGAGGGGGCGGCATTTTCAAAGGCTTGCGCCATCGACAATTGGGCGCGTTCTGCCAAAATATAACCGTTGAGTAATAATACCGAAATGGGGAAAATTCCCCAAAAGACCAAACTGCGGCGTCTTCGCCCCAGTTCGATTAAAATGCGCTGGGCGACAGCTACGGTTTCATGCCAATAGTTCATTTAAATTTTCTGTAGGGGCGGGTTTCATTATTATTGTTTCTTGTCTTACCTAGATGCAACTCGCGCCCGCCCCATTCCCTGTTCCCTGTTCCCTGTTCCCTGTTCCCTAAACAATGACCAATGACAAATTAAACAGATTCTACCTTTCCCGACGCACCGCCCTGAAACTGATTGGCGTCGCTGGGGTGGGGGGTGTAATCGGATATTCTCGCTGGGCGAAACCTCAACCCACGATTATTCAACCAGATACCCTAAATTTGCCCCGAACCCTGACTCAGCCGAAATCGGTGGTGGTTGTGGGTGCGGGATTGGCGGGGCTTAGTTGTGCCTATGAGTTGAGTCAACGTGGCTTTGATGTCACACTATTAGACCGATCGCCTCAACTCGGCGGTAAGATTGCTAGTTGGCAAATTCAGGTGGGCGATCACTCTCTGCGGATGGAACATGGGTTCCATGGCTTTTTCCCGCATTATTATAATTTGAATCGGTTGGTGGCTGAGTTGGAGATTCAGGATCACTTCCGTTCCCTGGAATTTTACTCGGTGGTTTTCCGGGATAATCAGTATCAGCCGGAAGTCTTTCGCCCTAGTCGTTCTGCCTTTCCCTGGAATGTGGTAGATTTAGCGATCGCGTCTTCAAATCGCTGGCGTTGGGGGATTAATCTGACCAAGCTGAAACATTGGCAGGTGTTTCGGGAAATTGGCGGTTTCCAAATCCCCGATAGTTTCCAGCGTTTGGATCAGTTATCGGTTGCGGATTGGGTAAAAGGTGAGTTTCCCCAAGGACTTTATGATCTGTATTTTTTACCCTTTGCTAAATCCAGTCTGAATGCGCCGGATGTGTTGAGTGTGGGCGAATTAATGCAGTTTTTCCACTTTTATTTTTTTGGCAATCCCGAAGGATTGGCGTTTAATGGGACGCGCCAGGATATGGGTAGGAGTTTGGTGGAACCGATTGCCCAGGCGATTCAAAATCGGCAGGGAAAGATTGTTACGGAAGCCACGGTGAGTCAGATTCAGTGGCAAGATAGGCAGATTCATTCGATTAGTTATCAACAGGGAAATCCTCAACCCTCGGTGCCGTTTTGGGTGAAGCGGAATCACAGGATGGACACTGATGAATCTGATCAGACTGTGGATTATTACGGGGCTGGGGATGCGATGTTTGCCCTGTTTCCAGAGGAGAATCAAGCGATTTCTCTAACTTGTACCCATCAAGGCTGTACGGTACAACGCCAAGGGGATGGTCAGTTTATTTGTCCCTGTCATGGGGCGGTTTATAATTCCCAAGGGCAGGTGATAGCCGGACCCGCGAAACGGGATTTACCTCGGTTTAACCTGATGCAACGCCAGGAGGATGAAGTGCAACTGGTGGGAATTTCCAGTCCAGATTCGCCCCAGGTAGCCACAGAAACGATTCAAGCCGATTATTATGTCTTTGCCACTGATGTTCCCGGTGTCCAACATTTGTTTAAATTGGCAGAAGGGGAGGTGAATTCCCAAGTATTAACTCAGGTGGAACAATTAGCCGTGGCTGATCCTTTTGCCGTTGCCCGATTTTGGTTTGATCGGGATTTTGCTTGGGAACATAGTAATTTTACCTCCCTATCTGGCTATCGTCTCACTGATAGTATTACTTTGTATCATCGCATCCAAGATGATTATATTCAGTGGCATGAAAAGACGGGGGGAAGTGTGGTAGAGTTACACGCTTACTGTTATAAAGAAGACGAGTTTCCCAATCAGCAGGTTTTGTTAACTACCTTTGAACAGGAACTCTATGAAATTGTCCCAGAATTACAAACGGCGACGATGTTACACCGAGAGTTAGTGAATCAGAAAAACTTCTCCGGTTATCCGCCAGGGAGTTATCAGGAACGCCCCGAAAGTGATTCTGGAGTGGCGAATCTATTTTTTGCTGGAGACTGGGTAAAAATGCCCTTTCCCTGTGGGTTAATGGAACGGGCGGTGAGTAGTGGATTCCTGGCGGCTAATGAGATTATACACCGGGAAGGATTGCAACAACGATCGCTGTTATCGGTGAATCCAGAAGGGATTTTTTCGATATGATTTGTTATTCGTCATTCGTCATTTGTCATTTGTCATTTGTCATTCGTCAGAAACCCTTGATACACCACCAGCCTTAAACAGGAATTTCGCCAACAGTACAGATAATTGTAGGGGCGGGTTTAGGGATTCAATCCTGAATATTACCGATAACATATCAACAAAACCCGCCCTAACTTTCCTAAACCCAATCCCCTATCCCCAATGGAGAGGAACACGCTATGATTAAAGGTGCGATCGCGAAATTAGGACTGATTACTTTATTCACAGGATTCTCGCCAACGGTACAGGCGCAGGAATCGCCTTCCTACATTCCCCAAACAGCCGCAGCCTTGGCGCTGCAAGGGGAGGTGCAAGAGTATTTAAATGCGGTGAATTTGGCGCAATTAAATTATTTTCTGGAGTATTCTCAGTTTGCCACAAGTTTAGCTGAGTTAAATCTGGCGGGGTTCCAGGAGACGGAGAATTATCGCTATTTGATGTTACCTGCAAAGAATCCGCGTCAGGGTATGATTATGATTGCCCAAGCGAAAAACCCGAAACTGAAAAGTTATGCGGGGGCGGCTTTTGTGGTATCGTCGGGTGAGATTATTAAGGGCATTGGGGGGATTTGTGAAACGAATTTACCTTCAACCTCTCCGCCTGTGATTCCGACTGCGCCGACGTTTGCTTCAACGGGGATATTATGTCCTTTTGGTTCTCATGCGTTAACGGATTTTGATCGGAACAGAATATTATAGGGTGTGACACCGTAGGGGCGCACCGACGTGCGCCCGATTCAATGGTCAAGGATTTTGCTGTTCCGTTATTGGTGAGATAGGGCGGGTTTTGCTGTTCCGTTATTTCAGTGATAGCTGAGTTGAATTCCTAAACCCGCCCCTACAATTCCTAAACCTGCCCCTACAATTCCTAAACCTGCCCCTACAATTCCTAAACCTGCCCCTACAATTAAATTATAACTACAATTTAATTATGACTTAGTATGACAAATTTAGATATTCGCCAACTTGGAATTAACCTCAATCATTGGTATGTTGTCGCCCGTAGCGATGAGGTGAAATTGCAACCTGTCGGCGTAACCCTTTGGCATCAAAATATTGTTCTTTTTCGCGATAGTACGGGTGAAATTCATGCCTTAGAAAACTGTTGTCCTCATCGCCAAGTTCAATTGAGTCATGGTCAAGTTAAGGGGGATTTGTTGGAGTGCGCTTATCACGGATGGCAGTTTAAGACAACGGGAAATTGTGTTTTTGTTCCCTATTTAGCCGAAAATCAAAAATTGCCGAATTGTGCGGTTCGTGCTTATCCGGTGCGGGAACAGGATGGGTTTATTTGGCTGTTTCCAGGGGAGGGGGATAGGAACATTCGACAACCGATGGGACTCCCGGAGTGGGATCATCTGAATTATATTGCTACGGTTTCTCGGATTGACTGTAATGCCCATTTTTCGTTTTTAATTGAGAATTTGATGGATATGTATCATGGGCATTTGCATCAGGATTTGCAAGCGTGGGCTGATCCGGTTTTGGTGGATATTGAGGAGGATGAGTATCGGGTAGATGCTCATTATCAGGCGAAGAGTTATTATAAGATTGATAAAATTTGGTCGATTTCTCAGTTGTTTTTTCCGGCGCTGCGGCGTTTGCATCCGGAACCGTTGGATGTGAGTTATGTTTATCCCCATTGGGTGTCGAGTTTGGGGGAGGATTTTAGGATTTATTGTTTATTGTGTCCGATAAGTTTACGCCAGACTCGCGCCTATTTGGTTCATTTTACGTCGCTGAATGCGTTTTGGCGGTTGCATAAGTTACCGATTTGGTTTCGGCGGTGGATTAAGGAGAGTTTATTTGGTTCGGCGCAGGGGTTGTTGGATGGGTTGGTGCGTCAGGATGTGCAGATGATTGAGGAGGAACAGTTGGCGTATTTGGCGCATCCGCAAGGGAGGGGGTATGAGTTGAATCGGGCGTTGGTGAGTGTGCAACGGGTGATGGGTAAGCAGGGTGATTTGTAGGGGTGGGTTTAGGGATTGAATTGGGAATTTTGCTGATACTGTTTGTGGCAAAACCCGCCCTTGGTTAAGGTTGAATGTATGTTTTACGTTGGTATGTTCGCTGTTACGTTGATAGGCTAAGGTTCCCAAACTACGAACGAAGAATGACAAACAACGTTATCCGGGCGGTTTAGTAATGATTATTGCGTCTGATATGACTGTGTAGTTTTTTCCTTCCCAGGTGAAGTTTAAGGTTTGTCCGGGAGATGAAGAGATTTTATCTAAGTAAGCTGTTATTCTAGCGTCGAGAAGCGGTTTGGCGCGTTTCAATTTCCAGGATTGAAAGAAGTCTGAGGGGTCAATGAGAACTAAGAATAAGCGATTCGAGGCGTCAAATCGACGGATACCTTGATTTTCGTACAGCCATTTGATTAGATTGTCGGGGTTTTTCTTGGCTTGTTGAATCAGTTTTTGCCGAAAATTGCTGAGTTCAGATAGCAAGGTTTGGGCGTCTTCTGAGGGATGATCCCTGGCTTTTTTCCATAAGTCTGAGAGTAATTGACTGTCAGGAAGATTAGGGCTAAATGTGACTTGATGCTGACGCGCCCATTGTTTCAATCGTGTAAGTTCTGGACGCTTATTTTCTGAACGACGGCACTGTTTGATGTATCCTTCAGGAAAATAAGTGACTTTTAGATCAAAGGGAATACTATTTATAAAAAAGTCTATTTTTTTGATTAAGCCTACCGCAGGTAATACTTGATCATGATCACGGAAAATATCTTCAATTATTATTGATGTCCAATGGTTGTACCATGAACATAAAACGTAACCTCGCATACTATAGTGAAGCTCATTCTCGATACTGTTTGAGAGTTGATCATAGTTATGGATTTTTTTGACGTAGTTGTCTATAATTGTTCTCTCCAGGCTATTTTGATGCAGTCCACCCCAGTCAAAAACATCGATACGATAGAGTTGATTGACGAGTTCTGGCTCTTGTTGACGACGTGTTTCTCGCTCTGATGCGTAAATTTGTTGGATGGTGAAATTAATTAGGGTGTCATTAATCGAGGTGGTATTAAAGGCTTCTTTTAATAAATCTCGTGCTGAGTTGGATTGGGGGGGTTAAAGCGGCGGATGCGAATAATTGGTATAAGTGTTCACGGCGCGATAATGAACGTAGTTTAAGAAAACGTAGCCCGTCCTTGGTTTGGGATAATTCTCTGATGCGATTGTCTCGAAACCAGGCTTGTGCTGTCTCAAAGTCCATCGAGTTAATGCTTGACTAATGGGGAAAAGTATCTGACCAACCGCGAATAGTTTTCAATCGCGAAATTTTGTTTAAATCAGCGTTAGGGTTGCCGAAAACTAGGGCAACATCATGCTTAAGACTCCCTTTTCGGTTGTCTTGGACGACGGAACGGGCTGAATAGTTACAGGGGAATTGTCCGAGGTAGTTTAGGTTTGATGATGGTTCTGAGCTATCTATGAGTTGTTTGATAAATGCCCAGTGTTTCTGTTGTCTGGCATTATAAAGTAAGACGAGGAAGCCGTCGTCTCGTAGAATGGCGGAACAGTCGGTTAAGAAGGCGCTCATGGTTTGATTGTAGAGGGTGGCGGTTTTGGCGCGTTCTTTGGCGTTTGAGATGACGATTTCTGAGTCAAAGTTGGGTTCAATTCCTAAGATGCTATTCCACAGTTCACTGAGTTCTAGGTAGGGAATGCGATCGCTGTGTGGGGGATCGGTTATAATTAGGTTGATTGATTTCTTTGGCAGGTTTTTTAGTTCTTGTTGACAAGGGGCGCAGATAATGCTACATTCTGCGTTGTTTTGGTAGAATTGATCGAGGGTTTCACTAATAGTGCTGCCTTGTAAGGGATCACCGTTTTTGATCACATTTAATAGTTTGGTAACGCGCCGCTCGAAACAGTTCCAAACGTTTACTTCAAAGTGTAATGGGGGTCGCCAGTAGCCAATTACCCAACTCCCGACTTCTGTTTTTTTTGAGGGATTCCCGTTGGTTTTGCCTCTGCCTGTAACGGCGAATACCATTTTTGTCATTTGTCCAGAGGCTGCGGTTAGGCATAGCTTCATGGCGGGTTGGGCGGCTTGGGGAAGTTGGTTAATTCGGTCTATGATTAAGTCCAGGTTATGTTGGGCGCGACCTGTGATGAGGTCGGATAGGGAGAGTTGCGGGGTAGCGTTTATTCTGCTATTGGCGAAGAATTTCGGGGGACGAATGGTTTTGCTTTTGTAGGTTGAAAAGGTGTCGATGAGTTGAATATCTTCGGGTGTGGGGGGAAGTTCGAGGCGGCTAGTGCTGCGATTACCGGATAACCAAATTTGGTGTAATTGGTTGTTTTGCCAAAGATAGTGGGAGGCGATTCTTCCATCTTTGAGTTGATAAGTTTGGTTGATTTGGGGTTTGAGGGTTTTTTCTAGGGATAGGAAGGCATTGCGGATGAGGGGATAATCGGGTGGGGAGATGAGTAGTTTGGTGAGTTCGGTGGCGATGGGGTTGATGTCTATTCCGATGAAACGACGTTTTCGCAGCCGGGATTCACGGGCAGCTATGCCGGAACCGACGAAGGGGTCTAGGATGATATCGTTTTCTTGGGTGAGTTGTTGGATGGCTAGGGCGAGGGGTTCGTGGGGTTTTTTGCCCCAGTATTTGTGTAGTCTGTACCAGCCTGAATATCCAGTGGGATGAGTGATGGTTTGGGGGGATGGTTCGGAATTGTTGGCAAATTCTAGGGTTAGTTGTTTGTACACTCGGTTTGTTTGGTTTGATCAGGTTTTGGGGTTGGGATGGGGGAGGTTTGATTATTTTACAAGATAATCTGTTCGGCGTTGCGTTGATGGGCTAAGGTTCCCTTACTACGAACGACGAATGTTGGTTGGGGTGGGGGAGGTTTGATTATATTACAAGTTAATCTGCTCAGCGTTACGATGATAGGGCTAAAGCCCTTACTACAAACCTAATGGAAGGGTGACGGTGAAGGTGGTGCCGATATCGACTTCACTGTGGACGTTGATGGTTCCGCCGTGGAGTTCGATGGCTTTTTGGACGATGGATAGTCCGAGTCCGGTTCCGGGTAGGTTGCTGACGTTTTTCGCCCGGTGGAAGGGGTCAAAGAGTCGGGGGATGTCTTCTCTTGGTATGCCGATTCCTTGATCTTGGATCTGAAAGCATACTGTATGGTCTGGATAGGTTAGGGTTAGGGTTATGGTGCTGTTGGGTTGGGAATAGTTGATGGCGTTGGATAAGAGATTGCCAAGTATTTGATAGAGGAGTTTTTCGTCGAGACAAACGCTGTGGTTGGTTCCAGGGGTGTTGAGTTGTAGGGTTTTGTTGCTACCGGCGATGATTTGATAGTCTTCGATGATGGCTTCGCAGAATTGTTCTAAGTCCAGTAATGTGGGGTTGAGTTCCAGTTTGTCGGCGCTGGCTTGGCTGAAGACGAGAACGTCATCGAGTATTTTGGTAATCCGCCGCACGGCTTTGTCGGTTCGTTGGAGTAATTGATTGCATTTTTCTTCGCTTAAGCCGTCGTGAGAACGGGCGAGGAGTTGGGCGGAGACGTAAATCATGTTCAGGGGGGTGCGGAATTCGTGGGAGACGGTTTGGATAAAGCGGGATTTGAGTTCGCTGAATTCTTTTTCGGCTTCTAGTTGTTGGCGTAGGCTTTCGGCTTGATTGCGATAGGTCATGTCCCGAATTAACCAGCGCAATCCCACGATTTCTGATTGAGGGTTGAGTATGGCTGAAATGGAAATCTCCACCGGAAAGGGTTCATTCTGGCGCGGTTGCAGGGATAGTTCCCAGTCTCGGTACAGTAGGGTGGTGGGAAAGTCGGGGGAGGAGAGGTGGGTGAGTTGGTTGAGTTGACTGAGAAAGGTGCGTTTGCTTGTATCGGCAATAAACAAAGCTAGGGGTTTGCCGATTAGACGCCGTTTTTCTATATTCAGTAGGGTGGCGGCGGCTTGGTTGGCGTCTTGGATTATACCGGATGCGTCGGTGATGAAATAGCCGTCGGGGGCGAATTCAAATAACTCTTGATACTTTCGGCGTTCGTCTTCTGTGGCTTGATGCGCTGCTGCGAGTTCCTGATTCCGTTCTTGGATTTCTTCGACGGCGACTTGTAGTTCTTCTAGGGTGGTGGATAGTTCGGTAACGGTTTCGGCTAGCTTAATTGAGCATTCATCGGCTGACATGCTAACCTCAGGTTCTGTCTGTGCTAAGCGTTCTTTGGCGTTTTGAATATGTTCGTTAATCGCTTCGGTTAAGGTATCGGAGGATATATTTAGTTTTTTTTTGCGGATTGGTTAGGATTCATGGTTATCTCCATCACATCAGGGGTGTCTAGCCTATTCAGATTTATCTATAGTTAATGCAGCATTTTATAAATGATTTCGTTCTATAAAACAGTAGGATTTAAAATTTCTATAGCTTATATAGCTTGCACTTTACTATAGTAGTTTTTAGGATCAGATTCTTCCCACTAGAGGGCGAGTTACGTTTTTTTGATGATTTCACTCACAACGGTTATATCACCTTTAGTCTGGACACGACAAGTCGTGTCCAGACTAGAATTTTTTTACATTCAGGAGTGGCAATTTGACGGTAAATGTTGTGCCAATGTCAATCTTACTTTGGACAGAAATTTTGCCTTGATGTAAATCTACGGCTTTTTTGACGATCGCGAGTCCTAATCCAGTCCCGTTGATTGTACCTGTATTCTGGGCGCGATGAAAGGGTTCAAATAAATGAACTTGGTCATTGGCGGGAATACCGATGCCGCGATCGCGAATAATAATTATAGCTTGATTCTCCTCAAGATTCAGTTCAAAGTCTACGGGATCACCGTTGGGTGAGTATTTCAGGGCATTTGTGAGTAAATTACTCAGAATTTGCCGCAGCAGTTTGGGGTCAAAATTGCCGCAAATGTCATCATCGTTACACTTAAACTGAATCCGTTGTTGATTCGCGGCTTCTAGGTGCAAGTCCTCGACTAAATTCTGACAGAATTCGCTTAAATTGACAACAGTAGGATTAAATTCTAGTTTTTCGGCGTCGGCTTTGCTATAAATTAAAATATCTTCCAATAACTGGGTCATATAGCCCACGCATTGGCTAATTTTATGGAAATGTACGGTTTTGCGTTCTGGACTCAGGCGATCGCTATACCGTTCTAACATTTCACTAGAGGAGAGAATCGTGGTTAGCGGCGTGCGGAATTCATGGGAAACGGTACCGAGAAACCGGGATTTGAGTTCACTGAGTTCTTGTTGTTCAGCTAATTCCTGGCGCAAGGCTTCTGCTTGTTGGCGGTGTCTAATGTCGCTAATTAACCAGCGTAATTTGGTTAGATTACCCTGATTATCGCGAATGGGAGAAACCGCGATCGCGGCGGGAAAGTATTCACTGTGGCGAGGCTGTAGCTGCACTTCCCACGCCGTTGATTGGCAGGATTGGTTTACTTGTTCCAGTTTGGTACGAAAGGCTTGGCGGTGAGATTCACAGACAAAGACAGGTAACAGTTTGCCAATCAGATGGTTGGGCGAGATGTTCAACATCGTACTGGCGGCGGGATTGGCGGTGTGAATTTTTCCTGTAATATCCGTCACTATGTAGGCTTCTGAAGTGCTGTTAAATAACTCTCGGTAATGCTGGAGTTCGATTTGGCTGGCATTAATTATGGTGACTGACTCCTGCTGTTGCTGATCGAGTTTCTCTAATGTGATTGAAAACTCCTCTAGAATCGTTGAGAGGATTTCGGGTTGATCCGCCGCTTGATTGATCCGGTTCATCAAGGATTCTAGGCGTTGTTGGGAGAGGTGAATCGGTTGGTTTAGGTTAGTCATGGGAATTGCGTAAGTGAGGATTTACACTTAATCTTATCTTTCTTCACAAAAGATGCGACTAAACGCGCCCCGTCAACAATACTACCTCCTGTTATTTCACATGCAATAGATCTTCAAAAGGGGGGGGAATAGGGAACAGGGAACAGGCAATAGGCAATAGGCAATAGGCAATAGGCAATAGGCAATAGGCAATAGGCAATAGGCAATAGACAATAGGCAATAGTTTCAACCTTTCCCAACACCCGACACCCCCACACCCAACACCCCACACCCCACACCCCACACCCCACACCCAACACCCAACACCCCACACCCCACACCCCACACCCACACCCTCACCCATCTCCTTGATTCACCTCATCTATCAATACAATCGTGCCGTATAATTGTTCTTCTATCCCTTGCAAACCATGCAATGTAACCCGACATTGAATGGATTGACCTCGGCGATTAATCGCATCCACCATGATTGTCTGATGATTTTCCTCGCCCTGAAAACAGTTACGGATTGGTTCGCACAACTGATCCACAGGTAAACCAATCTCTAAACTCAGGAGGGATTTGTCTTTTACCTCGTCACTGCGTAGTCCCCAGAATTCCTCGGCGTCTTGATTCCACCGGATAATATGAAATTCGCAGTCTACAATAATCACCCCTGTTTGGAAACTTTCTAGAATTGAATTTAAAAAGGCATTGGCTTGGTTGACTTCATCCGTCCGCAAGCGCAATTCATCATTCATCGTCCGTAATTCTTCATTAGTCGATTCGAGTTCTTCATTCATTGTCTCCAATTCTTCGTTGGTGGATTGCAGTTCTTCGTTGGTGGTTTCGAGTTCCTCATTCGTGGATTGTAGTTCTTCGTTTGTCGTTTCGAGTTCCTCATTACTCGACTGGAGTTCCTCATTTGCCGTTTCCAGTTCTTGGCTAGACGTTTTATACTTATCTTTTAATTGGTTGTAGCAAGTGACATCATAAAAGGAAACACTCACTCCCAATAACTTCTCGCCATTGCCATTTTCCTTTAAGGGAGTAATTTGCACATCCAAATACTGAGTATTATCGGACTGCTCCCGCACCACATCGTTAATCGTAATCGACCTACTATCGCGATAGACATCATCGATGATCGACCGCAGTTCTAGGGGACGGTAGGAAACTTCTAAGTCATGAAACAGTTTGCCCAGATCTTGCTGTTTGAGATTAAACATTGACCGGGCGCTGATATTTGCCAAGACTAAGTAACCATTGGTATCAACAATAATTTGGGCAATGGCTGAGGTATTAAACGCCGCTTCTCGCAGCCGCACCCGCTCAGACAGACGCGCACTCGATTCTTCATTCCCAGCTTGGGCGAGCATCAGCAGGCGATCGCTTAGTTTCGGTTTGGGTACTTTGGTAAAGAGGCGATGCTGTAAATTTAAAGGTCTAAACAGATTGCTATTAGTTAGCAGCATCTCGGCTTTGCCCAAAAATAGAGCGCCGTTGTCCTTTAGCGCAAAGTTAAACCGTGCCAAAATCCGTTTCTGAGTTTCCGCATTAAAATACATCAGCGTGTTGCGGCAAAGCAGTAAATCCAGTCGGGAAATTGGCGCATCTTGAACCAAATCATTCCGACCAAAAATCACCGCCCGGCGGATATCAGATCGGAATACATACTGATTGCCGACTTGTTCAAAATAGCGCTGTCGCCATTCCTCGGACAGGTTTTCTAAGGCTTTGGAATCATAGCGTGCCCAACGCGCTTGACTTAAGGCTTCTTTGTCTACATCGGTGGCATAAATTTTCACCCGCTGGCGAAATTGTTCCAACCCCATCATTTCTACCAAAAGCATGGCGATAGAATAGGCTTCTTCCCCCGAAGAACACCCCGCACTCCAGACGCGGATTTGCTCTTGCCTATCCTTTTGCTGCAACAGTTGCGGCAGGAGTTGCTGGTGTAAATAGTCCCAGGCTTCGGTATCCCGGAAAAATGCGGTAACGTTGATTAAAATTGTATTAAACAGCGGCTCAAATTCTTCTGGATTAACTTCCAGGTAGTCCAAATAATCGCCAAAATTGTCGATATTGTGAGACTGCATTCGCCGGGTTACCCGCCGCTTGAGCGTAGAGCGTTTGTAGCCTGTAAAATCAAAGCCGCGTGTTTCTTTTAGGTACTCCAGTAGGGATTCAAATATTCTACTTTCTTCTTGTTCTTTGTCAGTTGTCATTGGTAATTGGATATTACTTATTACTTATTACTTATTATAAAAGCAAAAATTAAAAATAAAAAGTTAAAAGCAAGTCCCAGAACTATTAAAATCTTCTACCCTCTACCCTCTTTTACAAGTTGGATGAGTGTTTCAGCAATTTCCGGTAAGGGTAAAATTAAATTGACGATCCCGGTGTCAATAGCAGAACGGGGCATACCAAAGTGTTCCGACGTCTCTTGATTTTGGCTAATCACCATACCGCCCATTTTCGCGATCGCCTCTACTCCTTTTGTGCCATCTTTCCCTGTCCCGGTTAAAATAACAGCAATTGCCCGATTTTGATAACTATTTGCCAGCGACTCAAACAGTAAATCTGCTGAGGGACGGACAAAATTGACCATCGGTGACTGCGTTAAAGAAAGCGTACCATCAGAGTTAACCAAAACATGATAATTGGGTTGGGCAATATAAACTTCTCCCGGACTTAGCTTGTCTCCATCCTCCGCCTGCTTAATCGGCAAAGAAATCCGTCGGCGGAGTATATCTACCATTAAAGAACGGTGACTGCGGTCAAGATGCTGTAAAACCAGAACGGCTGCTGGAAAGTCAGTCGGTAGATGGGATAAAACTTCAGATAGCGCCTTTAGTCCGCCAGCAGATGCAGCGATGGCGACGACATCAAAGGCAGTATTGGCGAAGCCTGGGGGAGGATTGGTGTGTTGATCGGCTTGGGGCTGTTGCATTTTATTTTTATGAGCGGTAGCACTGAAATATAAGGGTTAACGTTTTCATTGAAACCTCTCCCGGTTTTAGCGAAGCGGAACCGGGAGATTCCTCAGAACCTTATATCTAGCTTTTCGCCCGTCCCGGAGGAGGCTATCTGGCTAGACTTTTCTGAGTCGCTACGAATCGGCTCAACGGGGCTATGACTGCACCGACTTTCAGACGCGCTTACTCGATTTGCCGATTGTTGATATTGTTGGGTCTTCCGTAGTTAGTGTGCTAAATTGTTAGTTTGATTTGCCGGAACATGGGACAGCAATAGCTTTAACCAATTTTACCCGGATTTCAAGAGAGTTTTGAGGCGGTGAAAAGCGGCAATCATTGTGTGGCAAGCTTCCTGGTTCATTAAA